>JBFMAM010000204.1:0-3905 GCA_040755805.1 Nitrospirota bacterium | reverse complement strand
TCCTTTAAAATTTTATGTAGTATTTCTGGTAAAAGCTCTGAGGCCTCAACATCAGAAAAAACAACCTCTTTTTTAAGGAGCTGTTCATAAAGATAGCTTAACAATTGCCCATCATTTTCAAGTAAAGAATAAACTAATAAAATCTCTTGTGTTATAGAGATTCTCAAAGGATTGAATTCAGGCTTATATTGTTTAAAAGCTTGGATTTCTTCTTGTGGAACTAAACTTAGAAACGAAAGTCCTCTTACAGAAAGGGAATATGTTCCTTTCTTAATTAAACCCAACCCAATGGCAAATGAGGGATATTCAAACCACTCATCTTTAGCAAGTCTCCCTCTCCGTGAAGGAAGATTGACAGAAGATAAGTAAGCGTCCTGTAACTCCACATTTATACTTTCTAATACCTCTTGGTTTTTCTGTTGTTTAACCTTAGCGAAAATCTCGCGGTGAACTGGCGAAGTAAGAGCCGATTTTATATATAAAATTAGGTCATTAGTAAGGGAAACCGTGACTTTTTGCGAAATGGCAGCGATGAGGTTATTGCCTAATGTTGATAAATTAGATGTCGCTCTCTTTGAGCAATCAAAAACTAACCATTTCAAAAAACCAAGTCGTTGCATACACTTCCTGGGATTTTCTATAACACGGATAAATACCATTAGACTCCAAACCCTCCATGGACGCTTATCCGAGGACGCACATCCATAATAAATGTTCTATCTGCCTCGGTATTAGAGACGATTGCCTGACCAACATCCAATAATCTCAGGAGGTCATCAAAGGAAAGGGTATTGTTCCCGTACTTTATCTCTTCCGGCAGGCCAGATTTCAGATTTCGCCTGATATATTCTATATCCCCTTGAACAGTCAGTTTATGGGCAATGAGGGTGTCTACCTGGGCAAGGATACGCTGATCAATGGCGGATGGTTGCTGAGTAGTCAACATAAAGGATAGACCGAAGTTTCTTCCTTCACGAACAAGCCTGATTAGAACATCGGTTGCAGTTGTCTTCCGCTCTGAAGGAAGAAAATTCTGAGCCTCGTCGGCAACAATCCAAGTACGGGGAATCCCTTGATTGATTTTCTCCTGAATTGTTTTTCGTTCTTCATCAGTCAGGTTTGGTAATATCAGTAAGTTTTTCTCCATTTCGGAAGTGTCAATGCGACCCTGCATAATTTTACGGATCAGGGAAACGATAATAACAAAGCGCAATTCATCAGACATCTTGTGCAAAAGCAAGATACTCAGTTGACCTGGTTTTAGAAGTGAAGTCAAAGATGTACCCTCCAGAGATTCATAAGCCTTAAGGTCTTGTTCGGATACTTCACCTTTTTCCACTAGCCACTTTAAAGCTGTTGGAATCTTTCGTTTTGGCTGAAACAGTGGGTTCCGCCAATAGACAGACAATTGCTGTAGGACGGCTCGTCTCGTCTCGCTATGGTAGTTAGCAACGAGTTCGGTATCCTTCTCAATACATTCCATCAGATCTTCTATAGCATATCTGGTTTTAGGAGAATAAGTAGAAGACCCGTCTGACCAACCTTCGTTGACTACTTTTTCATAGACATCATTGAGAAGCTGTCCCATCCGGTCTTGAAGGATATCTAAACCGAAGAGATAGCCCCAATCTGAGGCTGTAAAATCTGCACAGTTAATTGTGAACTCTTTATATTTCCTGGACGATGAGGATGTCCCTCTCGGTGTCCAGATCTGCACGTCTAAAGGTTCACTTCTGATATCCCATCCCCTTTGTACCAAAGCCTGTTCTTGAAGAATCTTTTGAGAGGAATTCAATGTAAGGGGAACATCTACCCACTGGAAAATGCCCAAGGTGTCAAATAGTAATGCGGTATTGGTTTTACTGATGGTAGAGACAGACGTTTCAGCTTCTTTTGTGCACAAACCCTCAAGGAAGCTGCCCAGGGTGTAAGACTTTCCCGATCCTCTTTTCCCAAAAATAGCCACCACATGCGGAAGATAAAGGTCAAAGTCGACCTGCACCAATTGACCCGCTTCGGCGAGGCGTCCAACGAAGACATGCTCCTTCCCGTCACCTTGGTTTCCGATCAGGATGCGCCTTGTGTGGGTTAGTTTTGGTTTTACTGTAAACTTTTTCATAGTAATCACCCAAATATGAGAGGAGCAATCTCATTAACAATGCTCGGTTCGATAATGGTCTTTCTCTCATCCCAAGCTGATATAGCGCATTCATTAACAGCCTTGATTAGATTTCTAGGCAATGCTTTTGTAGGGTCCTGTGAAGCAAACTCACAGAGCATATCAAAAGCCTCCGCGGTGAAAGGGTATGTCTCAAGACTCACTCCGAGAGATTTGCTTTGAATCTTCTGCTCTGCCTCTTTTTGCTTAACCAGTTCTGCCAAAAGTTCTTTTAAGAATATTTGCACATCCCGAATAGAAGGAAGTGGAGGAATCTCAATATAATTGATTTCTCCTATTCGTGTCCTAATATCCTGCCTTACAACAAGTTCTGCCATTTCATCCAGAGTTAGAGCATAGTAGCCGACAATAAATCCAATTGATGAGTTCGAAGGCTCTGATAACTTTCTAAGGTAATCATGAAGAGATTCCGTAGCATCCCCAGTTTTGACGTTTTTAAACTGTTCCGCTTCATCCATAAAAAATATGATTTTCTCATTATTTCTTTCTGCAAGACGTCCCAAGCCTACCAAAGTGTTGACCATATCACCAGCGCCGAGATCACCTAAATTCCTTGTAACTCGAAGGTGTTCCAGGTCACCAGCTCCAAGTCTTTGGCCGCAAAGCCATCTCCAAGCAAGAAAGGCTGTATCACCTCCCATTCTAAGGTTTTTAATAGCTACTGCAATGTTATTGTCTCTAAAAATGGCTTTTAGTTCGATGTCTAAATTTGAGACTTGATTAAAAAGATTTTCAACCCATTTTGTCACTGTTTCCTTTGCAAGGGTCTCCATTAATTGGAGATGCCAATCGGCATGGTCTGATTTACTACGCATCTCAAGATCTAAGTGAAGAGTCCTGGGATTCTGCCGACAAGCTTCAGGGCGCTCGTTTTGCAGGTAATACTCTAGATGGAAAAGTGTTTGTGTTTTACCAGAACCAAAGGAGCCGTAAATAATCATCTTAGGCACTCCGGGCTCTACGAAAGAGCGCCTCATTTGTGCCTTTATACGATTCTTGATTTCTTCCCGGCCAAAATAGAATTTTGCATCTTCAGGATTCACTTTGGGATCAATTGTAAAGCTTTCACGCTCTTTCAAGCAAAACCATTCTTTAAATTCCATGACATTACCTCCTTTTAAATTTGATTTTCTTCACGAGTTTTGTGTCATTGAGGGTTCTTAGTCTTTCAAGACCCCATCGTGAAAGTTCCCTCAAAATTTCCCGGCCTCGACTCCTTCCGTAAATCATCATAGCAATCTCAATGTTGTTCTCTATAGAATTTCGTGTTAGGTTTCCTGAACCAAGGAGTGCAAAGCTCCGAGATTCATCCTGACATAGGCATACATAAAGCTTGGCATGAAGAGATTCATTAAAACGCAATTCAATGTGATCATAGCTCTTAATTATGTCAACCGCTTTCTGATGATATTCGTCATCAGGGGGGACAAGTGATGACATAGATAAGGATGCCTTTCTCAACTGCTTTACTACAAACAGCATCTAAAGTCACTCGTGTGCCTTCAAGGGTACCAACTATGGGACTAACCAAGATGAGACTCTCCATGGGAACATCTGATAGATAATATTTCAAAAGGAACTTCTGAACAGGTTTAGAAGCAACGATTTCTGCATAGTCAGTTTGCAAAGTAAAACTCCCATTAAGTATAAATTGAAAACCGTGGCCTTTACAAATTATATCAAAATATGTTTCTTAATATTTCAAAAAAGCTATTTATTCCGTTCG
>JBFMAM010000203.1:0-3908 GCA_040755805.1 Nitrospirota bacterium | reverse complement strand
CCTTCATAATGGAGTGGCTGTTCTGAGGAGCAAACATAAGGAATGTCTTATTGCCGGACACGACAAAGTTCTGCATATTTGCTGATGTAATCTTTCCATTGTAATTTATAAGAAATACCCATCCTGAAAGAGGGATGGAAACGCGTTTTCCTTCTTTAATGAGGGTCTCGAAATGACAATTAGAGCAACTGAGGACATGACGCACGTGACAGGCTTTACAATCCAGTCTTTCTCCGTGAACCTTATGTGAGACACTGGGATTTATGGACTTATGGCATTTCTCACATCCGGTATCCATCGCTCCCTTTTGCTTCATAGACTTGTATTCAATACCATCACCATGCATCTCCCTTGCAGTGTGACAATCCATGCACTGCATCCCCTTAACAATATGGACATTCTCTTGATTCGCATCTTTATCTATTTTAAGAATTAAATCCTCACGCTTATGACATTTTAAGCACATCTCCTGGTTCCGAGCAGTCTTCTTTGAGTATGAAGACCTTCCTTCTATGATGGTTTTATGACATGTATCGCATGAGGGTGTATGACAGTTCTGACAGTCGAGCCTTGAATAAGGGATCTCTGTAATTGTTTCCAGACCTCCATTAGCCTTGTCATACTAATAGGCCATTCCCCTACAAGTGTAGTGTAAGCTGGATTGGAAAAAAAGATCTTCTTTCTTTAGCTCCTGAGAAAATATCTTTTCATGCAATCCAACAGCAACCAAGATAACAGTAATTAGCTGGATGAGTAATATCTTCCTCATGAAAATACCCCCTTACTTTGTTAGACAGTTACGCCAACCTGCCTATCGTTGTGGTGAAATATATTTTCTTAGTATGGATGCGTACCAAGGATTACCTCCTTATTGAACTTAGTCTCAATCTTCTTTCTCAGGTCTTCAACATCAATAGGGCATTTAGCAGTTTCTATTGCTGTCTTTATACAAGTTCCTAAGTGTATGGTATCTACATCCTTGTCAAGCAATTTACACATATCCATTAGAAGCTTCACCTTCGCTATTACCACACCGGGGCAACCTCCACAGTCATCCATACCAATGACCTCTACATCATAATCCTTCCAACGCTCGTATTCCCCTGCCTTCTCTGCTATACCCTTGAAACACTTCAAACAACCACCAACGCAACTGATACCCTTAATATTCTCGCATGCTATAACTGCTATCCTCTTCTTTGCCATGAGAATCCTCCTTATTGATAATGGTTATCATTTCTAAAAATACACTATATAATATTTTTTGTCAAGACCCTGTATAAGTTAAAGACTTTTGCGACATTCCTCCATATCCTATTAAATACTGAATAGGACTTTTTAAACCTAAAGACTTATGAGGTCTCTGAGTATTGTAAAAGATCAAATAATCAGCGAGTCTTTGATTAAGCAGTGGTTTATCAGCAATTACATCCAGATTATTATCAATGAATTCCTCTTGGATAGTTCTATTGTATCTTTCGATGTAGGTGTTTATCTTTGGACAATGGGGATAGGAAAAATAATGAGGTATCCCATCTTTTCTTAATTGCTCCTCAAACTCTCCTAAGTTCTCTGAGCCGTTGTCAGATTGCCAGGACTTAATGACGGAAGGATAAACACTTTTAAATCTCAGATAGAGATCTTTCATATTCCTGCTTGTAAGCCTCTTATAGTTAAGAGTCAGCGCAAATTTTAATTTCGCATCTATGGCACTATAAAAATAATCCTTTAGCCCATCAGTTACCCTCTCAACCGTATCCGAAACAATATGCCCAAAATCCTCAGGCCTCAGGGGATGTTTAATCTTAAGTCTCTTTGCCCTCTTCATTTGATTCTGCGCCCACTTAGAGGTAGGGTCATGATATATCCGGCCCGCCTTTTGGAAAAAGAATTTATGTCTCTTGATGATGTTACCTATACCGGACTCTGAGATAGATGCTAAGCCTTTGTCTTGACAATATCTATCCAGAAGGGGCTTGAGCTTCTCTTTCCCTAATCGTGGATACCTCTTCCTCATCTCCTTGATGAAATGGATAATCTCCTGAGGAGACTGCTGCAAGTAAAGATTACAAAGAGATAGTCAAAAAGGAACTGGATAAGAAATGTGCTGGTGCCCTAAAACCCTATGGTGACTACCAGATTAACATAGCCTTTGGGCTCCCCTACATAGAGGTCCTGAGATGGGCAAGAAAGATCGGGGCAGATTTGATTGTGCTTGGTCCCCATGCTGGAAGGGCAGAAGAAAAGGGGGTGGTAAGAGTAATCGGCACTATTGGTAGCACTGTAGAAGGTGTGATTATGCATGCTACTTCTCCAGTGATGATTGTTAATCGTTTAATTCCTAAAGAAAGACTGAATTTTAAAAAGATAATGGTTTGTGTTGATTTCTCTAAATCCTGTGAATATGCCTTTCAGTTTGCAACAAAATTAGCCCGGAGATATGGCTCAAAACTTTTTCTCTTTCATATGTTTTCCATACCACCTTTGGGCAGATATCTCCAGACAGAATTGGAAAGAGAGAGCACTAACTCTAAAGAAAAGCTCAGGGAATTTTGCAAAATGCCAGAAGGGATAGAGCACGAATATAGTATTTGGGAAGGAACAGCGCCTTATTTAGAAATTCTGAAATACGCACGTGAAACCGATGCAGATCTAATAGTTATGGGTTCCCATACTAAAGAGAAAGGCGAAAGGGGATATGTTGGAAGTGCTGTAGAGCAGGTTAGCGCTAAGAGCTTCTGCCCTGTAACTGTTATTACTCATCCTGGGGCAGTATTGAAGATGGAGATTTAACTTAGTAATTCCCTGTGGCTTGCAACAGGGTTTCCTTGTGTCATTCTCTGGCTTGACCAGAGAATCCAGTTCCTTTGTTCTGGATTCCCCGATCAAGTCGGGGAATGACGGCAATTTTTTGATGTTTGATACCCTGTGGCTTGCCGCAGGGTTCTTCATTTTAGTGCCGAAAGACTGAAACCCTTTTACAAAAAAGAGTGGTGCAAGGAAAATATTTTTGAAGTAACTAATACAAACAAATTTAATAACATTACATTTTTTCGTCATTCCTGCCCCCTATCGAAGTACGGGGTAAACTCCAGCAGGAATCCAGAAGAATACTGATATAATAGGTCAGGCATCTTGCCTGACTTGAAGCCGAGGCAAGATGCCTCGGCTATTTTCATGCAGGATTTAGGTTAATATTTTTATATTAATATTTCTATCCTATATTCTTCAGGGGGGATACAGCTTTCTCCATCTTATCCAGTTCAGGATTTAGTATTAAATCGTTCTGGATTGTTCAACATTGCGAGCCTTATGGGATCAAATTTCTTCATGGTTTGAAGGGTAGAAGAGATCATTGAGGAGATATGGCCTTTACTATCATCTCACCAAACTTTTCAGCACTTGCAGGACTGTCTGCGGTTATTATTCGGCCATCTACCTGGACGCCAGTCCCGGTATAAATTGCCCCTTTTGCTTCTATTTTGCCCTTTTCAGATTTCCAAACTGTCGCCTTCTTGCCTTTGAGAGCTCCTGCATTAGCAAGGGTCACAGGTGCAATGCATATTGCACAAAGTATTTTATTCTGCCTTACAGCCTCTCTGACAATATTATGAGCTATTGGATCATCCCAGTATTCTGCTGCACCAACTCCGCCGACAAATATTACGGCATCATAGGAGGCTACATTTACATCTTTTATGAGAATGTCAGGGGTAACCTTCATGCCCAGCATACCTGTAGCTACCTCCAGAGAAGAAGAGGCTATCGTTACCTTAGCTCCTTGTTTTTTCAATATAGACATTGGCTTTTGAAGCTCTTCATCTCTAAAATTCTTGCTTGCTATAATCATAGCTACTTTTTTACCATCGATTCTTGACATTGTTTTACCTTCCTTTGCGATAAAGCTA
>JBFMAM010000202.1:0-3922 GCA_040755805.1 Nitrospirota bacterium | reverse complement strand
CATTGAAACAGGAATAACCATAATCAAGATATGGACAAATACCGAGATCAGCAGCCCATAATTAACTTTTATGTTATCTGTTCCTGTCTTTTCCATAAGTTCTCCAGAATAAAAAAGCCATGAAAACCCCACCTTCATGGTGCAAAGCCTTCATGGCTTTATGATTCAAAATTTAAAACTCTAAAAAGCTATACGATTTTATCCCTTTCCGGGAAAGGCCTTCGTGGCCTTTAAATTCAGACCTTTATAAGCAACATTCTGTCTCGAGAGGGGTAATTCGAGATTATTTTCTTCAAGCAAGACTTCTTTTAAGAGGATCTCTTCGGCAGGACCATCTGCCATAATCATACCATCTTTTATGACAATACATCTCTCACATACATCAAGTATCAGGTCAAGGTCATGTGTAGCTATAATCTTCGTATGTTTAAACTCTTTTAAAAGGTTAATAAGCTGTCTCCTTGACTTCGGGTCAAGGTTTGAGGCAGGCTCATCCATGACTAATATGTCTGGATTCATTGCCATCACCGTGGCAATCGCAACAGCACTTTTCTGACCCTCTGAGATCCTGTGGGGAGGTCTGTTAATAAGATGAAGACAGCCTACTATTTCGAGGGTACTTCTTACCCTTTCATCAACCTTTTCCGGTGTTAATCCAAGATTTATCGGGCCGAAGGCCACATCCTCATAGACAGTGGGCATAAATAATTGATCATCCGGTCTCTGGAAGACAAAACCGACTTTCTTTCTTACTTCCTGCCTTGTCTTTTTACTCAGTGGCATGTCTCCTATTGATACTTCTCCTTTTGTTGGGAGGAGATGTCCACTAAGATTCATAAGGAGAGTTGTCTTTCCTGTACCATTTGCACCTGCAATACCCACGGATTCACCATGGAACACCTTAAAGGAGATGCCTTTCAGGGCCTCCGTTCCGTCAGGATAACGGAAATACACATCTTTAAGCTCCACGATGTGGTGGCTCATCTGATTGACCTGCTCAGGGTTTCTCCAATGAAACTTACTATATTGAAGTTTCTGAAAATATAGAATATAGTAACTGAGAATATTACAAAAAGGATATCTTGAAGCCTGAGTTTATGTCTTTTAAGTACCCTTATCTCTCCCCTGAAGCCCCTCGATAGCATCGCCTGGTAGATTCTCTCTGCCCTCTCCACAGTCCTTAGAAGAAGAACCGATATCAGTCTTATGAATGTTTTTATTTCCTTTCCTCTCTTTTTGAAGGACCTCGCCTCTCTTGCCCTCAGCATTCTCAGAGCCTCTTCCATTAGGACGAAGAGGTATCGATAGAGAAAGAGGAGCTGGATCACAAGTATCCTCGGTAACTTCATCCTCGCAAGGGCCTCGCATATCCCTGGAAAAGAGGTGACGGCAATGAGAAGGAGCGCTGTGCTCACAGTAAGGATAAACTTAACAATGATCGAAAGGAAGGAGATCCAGCCACCTGTTACCGGTACTCCGAAGGGTGTAAGCATCACATTAGTGTCGAGCAAGGGATTGAATATTCCGATGAATATGGCAAAAGGTGATATGAAGAGCACTTTTTTTGCAATCGCTCTCAAGGGTATATCCCCAGCAGTTAAGAGAAAAACAGGGTAGATAAAGAAGGGCATAAGGCCTGAAAGCTCATATTTCGGAAAAGAGACAACAAAGAGGATAAAGATAAAAGAGACAAGAATTTTTGTCCTCGGGTCGAGCCTGTGGACAAAAGTATCTTTATAGGAGAGACTGTCAAGATATCCTGCATTGAAGTACTCCGTATCAAAGGTCATGTTCTATGCCTGAACCTTCTCAACACCTTAATTCCTATTCCAAAAATAACCACCAACCCTAATACCATGATACCACCGAAAAGACCCGAGAGGGACGTTCCAGGATCTATGGCAGGCCAGGAAGGCTCTCTGTCTCCTTTGCTTCCAGCGGGGAAGGAATAGTCAGGCAATATGGCAGTCTTCTTTTGAATCTCCAATAATATTTCTGCAATCACATTGGACCTTTCAGGTATCTCAGGCTTACCGTAAATCTTTTCTATTGACCACTCAAGTCCATCGGGATAGGTTGAGGCAAACCAGGAAAATGCACCCCCTGCAAGAACTGCAAGGATTGCCATAACAACCACTATCTTTTTTAAGGAGCCACCTGAAGAGAGGACTTTTACCGCCTCAACATTTTCGACGATATCAGGTCTTAGGGTTCTCACATAATTTACAATCCCTGCAGTAATAAACCCTTCAATCAGACCTATAGCCAGATGTGTCGGTAGCATGAGTATAACGAATGTATCAAATGGCAATTCTGTTATGCCTGATAGCTTCGTCTCAAGAACAACCGAGAATGCACCGAGCTGGAGACCGATCACGACTCCGAGGACCGATGCGAGGGTAATCCTTCTGGACAATGCATTCTGTTTCACAAGGGCCCTGTAAATCAGTGGATATGCAATAAAACAAGGGTAGATACCAAGGTTCCAGATATTCGCTCCGAGAGCGAGTAATCCACCATCTGCAAAGAAAAGGGCCTGTATTATAAGAACTGATGCTATCACGAGAAATGCTGCATAGGGCCCGAGGAGAATTGCAAGGAGCATTCCTCCACCTATGTGTCCGCTTGAGCCTGTTCCTGGAATTGTGAAATTTATCATCTGTGCTGCAAAGATAAAAGCTCCCAGGACACCCATTAAAGGTATCATCCTTTCATCCATCTTTTCTTTTAGCTTCTTTGCGGCGTAAGCAATTGCTCCTAATGTTCCCGCCCATAGGGTTCCACCCACTACAGGTGAAAGCAGTGCATCTGCCATATGCATGGTTGCCTCCTTAAAATCTTAAAGTAACTCCAGCAAGCAGGGCATAATCCACCTCTGCTTTATTCAAGCCAGCCTTTATACCACAATCAATATCAAAATTTTTAGATAGTGAATAGATTAATCCTCATTAAGGTCTTTAGCAACTCCTACTCTTGAGGCAAGGGAGGCATGCCAAATATCCTTTCTTTCATCAACTTTGTTTTCATTCCTTTTGTATCCAAGGTTTAAGTCAAATGCCCATGGCTTAGCCTCCTTTGTGACAAAGAAAAGCAGGCTGTATGTTACTTTTCCGGTACCAAGCCCTCTCTCATAATCCCCTGTTGGAAGTGAGATCAGAGGTCTTAAAGCAAAGCTTAAGCCATCTTTCTCATAAAAACGCCATTTTAAATCGACCTCTACATCCGAGATTCCATCTTCCGTCGTTGTAGTTCCTGCATCCCTTGTTCTTATGTACTGGTATGGAACGCAAAGCTCGATGTCTATGTTATCTGCTATACCATAAGCGAGCACCGGTACAACCTCGAGCGTTTTCTTTTTTACTTCTCCTCCATATTTATGTCCATACTCTGCCCCGATCTCGAGTTCAAAATTACCCTTTCCCTGAGTTCCTGTGTCATCCGTTATGAGAGGATGGGCTGCGTAGGAATTATCAAGTAAACAAAGGGCGATGAACAAAGAAGATAAAATATAAAACAACCCCCGGAACATAGAAGTCTTAGACTTTGGATTTCGCGGTATCATATATCTCTCCTTTCCCGCGGCAAATAAAAAAGCCACGAAAGCTTTTAGGCCTGCTGACCATCTTTTAAGCCTTCGTGGCTTTGAATTTCAGATACAATATATCATGGAGGTTCGGTATTGTCAACCTACATTTACGCTTTTTACGAGTTGTGAAAAGATTCTGATTTTCATATAAGATAAAACATATATGGTGAACTTCAGAGAAAAATCGATACCCCTATTTTCCTTTACCCTATCCATCGTGCTCCATATTACCCTCCTCCTTTGGATTCCGGGTCTTAAAGGTATTGCCTTTCTGAGCCCCTCGAAAGAGGCCATAGAAATTAAAGGTCAGGACGCTGAAATTAAGGAAAGACTATA
>JBFMAM010000201.1:0-3941 GCA_040755805.1 Nitrospirota bacterium | reverse complement strand
ATCTGTCCAGTGTTTCGGAGACCTTTGATAATCTGATCTTCGCCAGGTGACTTCCTGTTGCCATATGGCACTGATAATCCTCGCCATATTGACAGCCCAGAATGAGAATCCCGTCAATACCCTTTGAAAGGGCATCAGCAACCCATACCAAGTTCATTGATCCTGCACATCTCAAAGGTACAACCCTTATAAAGGGATTATAAGTTAGGCGGTTTATTCCAACCATATCCAGTGCAGGATAGGCATCATTTTCACATGCAAAAACAATAGCCCTCGGCTTCTCCTCTTCTTCGGGCACCTCTATGTTCTTTACCATAGTTCCGATCATATCAACTGAATAGTTCTTAAAGGATATAATCCTTTCAGGACATGCACCAAGACAGATTGCACATCTTCTGCATCGTGTAGGATTGTAGAGTGGATTTGCCTTTTCATCTTCATTGATAGCACCAAAAGGACATTCCTCTGTACATCTCTTACATTGAGTGCATTTTTGCATGAAGAAATCTGCATAAGATATATCTCCAGCCCTCGGATGCACAGCTTCTCCCCTTGCCGTTAATTCAATACACTGGATTGCCTTGAGGGCTGCTCCTGTGGCATCTACTATGGTAGAAGGTATATCCATGGGATTCCTTACAGGACCAGCAGCGTAAACGCCTGTTCTCCGGGTTTCGTATGGGAAACAGATAAAGTTCGAATCAGGATACCCATTGACAAGAACAGGTGCCTCTCCTCCCTGTCTATACTCGAGGTTTAATATGTCTGTTTCGATCATAACGTATGGAATGAACTCGTCTCCTGGCTTTACTCCTGGTGGAAGTTCTTCTTCGCCAAATGCAGTTACAGGAACCATACCTGTTGCTAGAACAATAAGGTCAACATTTACCTGGGTTTTCTCTCCGGATGTATCTTCTACCTCAACTACGAGATTCTTGTTTTCATCCTCTGTTATATTTTTAACAACTCCCTTTGTTAAAGATACCCCTGGATCATTCTGGATGTTCTTATAAAATAACTCATAGTGACCAGGAGTACACATATCTGAATAGAATATATAAGCCTTTGAATCCGGGTCTTGATTCCTTACGTATTTCGCATGTTTTAGAGAATCAACACAGCAGGTTGCTGAACAGTAGGGCAGATGATTTTCATCCCTCTGTCCTGCACACTGTATAAAGGCCACGCTCTTGACAGGCCTTCCATCTGATGACCGTACTATCGTTCCCTTTGAAGCCAGATCCTCCATCATATAGTTTGTTATTACATTGGCATATTTACCAAACCCAAGGTGATCGAGTTTTGTGGCATCATATGGTTTAAAACCAGGAGCCAGAACAATAGCACCAGCTCTGAAGGTCTCAATATTTCCATTCTGTTTTACAGTGACATCGAACATACCTGGAGAGCCAACAATCTTCTCTACTAATGAAGAAGTATAGACCTTAATCTTTGGATTTTGTTGAACTTCTTTGATTCTGTTATTAATATCCGGTTCCTCAAGGTCTGTATAAGGAGGTTTTGTAGGTGCCTGCTTATAAAGTTTTGCCATCTGGCCGCCGAGAGATTCACCTTTTTCTATAAGGAAGACATCATAACCAGCTTTTGCTGCTTCAGCAGCGGCAGTAATTCCAGCGAGACCACCGCCAACAACCAGAACGTTTTTAGAGAGATCCTCCACCTTATAAGGTTCAGGTGCCTCCATCTTCTGCATCTTTAAAATACCCATTCTCACATAATCTTCTGCCATCATCTGGGTGTCTTCATCATTTGGTGGATGACTCCAGACAACTCCCTCCCTGAGGTTGACCCTTTCCACGAGGGGGATACCCAGATCAAAGACATCATAATTTACACGTGGCGAGCAGGCAGCTATTATAACTGCGTTGACTCCTTCCGCAGCCGTATCATTTTTTATGAACTCAACTCCCTCTTTCTGGCATAACGAAGGATGTGTTTTGACAACAGGGGCCTTCATCTTAGTTGCAACCTTTGTTAATTGAGCTATATCGAGGGCATTCCCGATCTCGCAGTCAGTGCATATATAAACTCCTATTTTTTTCTCCATTTTTTACCTCCTCACCCGTTAGAAGTTCCTTTAACCTCATTAGAAGTCCTCAAACTTGCAGAACTTCTAACAGGGCTCACTAAAGACTGAATAGCCCTGAGCGCTCCTGCTGTAGCATCCTGAACGCTCGAATAGACATCCAAAGGCTTTCTAACACAACCAGCAGCATGCATTCCACTGTTGGTGCCAGAAATAAAACCATACTCATCGTAGGCTATGTTTGCAGGGATCTTCGATTCTAAAGTGGTGGGGACTATCCCGGTGGCAAGTACAACTAATTCTACCTTTTCTTGAACCTTCTGTCCTATAGTTGTATTCTCTGCCACAACTGTAAGATCTCTTGTTTCTGGATCTTCCTCAATATTAGTAACCTTACCTTTAATGAATTTTATCTTTTCATCCTGCCGGATCTTCTTATAGAGCCTTTCGTATCTTCCTGGTGCGCGAATGTCAATATAAAATATAAATACCTCTGATTCAGGATATTGTTCCCTGATATAAGTGGCCTGTTTCATAGAAGCAAGGCAACAGATAGAAGAACAGTAGGGAAGATGGTTTTCATCCCTTTGTCCTGCACACAGAACAAAGGCTACTGTTTTAACCTCCTTGCCATCAGATGGCCTGAGTATCTTACCCTTTGTAGGTCCATTCTGTGTTGCAAGCCTTTCCATCATCATATTGATAACGACATTCTGATACTTCCCGAATCCAAGATTATCAATCTTTGTAGCATCGTAGGGGTTCCAGCCGGTAGCCCAGACGATTGAGCCCGCTTTTAAAGAGAGGCCTTGTGGTTTCATATTAAGGTCAATGGCATTATATTTGCATGCCTCAACACATTTAGTACATTCATCTTTCTTACAAAACTTATCATCAATAACATATCTCATTGGAAAGGAGAATCCATGGGGAAGATAGATGGCCTTTGTCTTATCCATACCGAAATTGAAATCATTTGGTCTTTCAATAGGACATACCTCAACACAGGCGTTGCAGGCAGTACAATTTTCGTTCACAAAGCGGGGATTCAACCTTACTATTACATCGAAGTCACCCTCCGAACCAGAAATCTTTTCTACTTCCGCTAAGGTGTAAAATTTGACCCTCGGATTATTTTTGATTCTTCTGAAATTTATCTCCAGTCCGCAATTGGGTGGACATAACTTTGGAAAATATTTATTAAGCTGGGTTACCCTTCCGCCAAGATATGGATTCTTTTCAATAAGTGTTACCTCGTATCCTACCTCGGCTGCTTCCACCGCAGTAGTTATTCCACTAATCCCTCCGCCCACAATTAATATACTTTTCGTCTTTTCCTCTGCCATGTTATCCCTCCATGATATGAATATAATTTAATTAAATGATAATTACTTAAGGTGTGCGATGCTATTAATACATAAGACAGTCATGTTTGTCAATAAAAAATAAGCACGTGTTACGGAAAAATCATTTATGTACTATTGGTAGAAATCATAATCGGACATGTTGAGTGCGATTTTCATTTTTTCAACTTTTTTACGAATGAACCCATAATTTTTTAATGCTCCGCATAAGCACCAAAACTTTTCCCCACTGCTATTCGAGGAATGTCTTTTTCATCCTCAACCTCAACAAAGGTAACAGAGACAGGAAGTTTTTCTTTCAAAAGCCTATAACTTTCTTGAAATCTCTTGTCTTCTTTTACATCACATTTAATCCAGATAATAGTCAGCCTATCTTTAAAGCTGGAGAAGTAGTTAAGAACCTTATAGATATTATCAATTCCTGCATCTGTCAACAAGATATAATCAATTCCTTTTTCATTGCCTTTAATTTTGAACATATATTGCTTGAGGTCATCAAGATGAAGTGTTGTTCCTCCTCCTTGGTATAC
>JBFMAM010000200.1:0-3980 GCA_040755805.1 Nitrospirota bacterium | reverse complement strand
ATACAGGAGATGAGCTATCTCGGGGCAGGCTTCAGGCTTGCTATGAAAGACCTCGAGATCAGGGGTGCAGGAAACCTCCTGGGTCCAGAACAATCAGGCCATATCCATGCAGTCGGCTTTGACCTTTATATAGAGATGTTAGAAAAGGCAGTAGCAGAGTTAAAGGGCCTGAAGATAGAAGAGGTGTTTGAGCCTTCAATAAGCTTAAGGGTTAATGCCTTTATACCAGAAGAATATATAGATGATATAACACTCAGGCTGAGCCTCTATAGAAGGATTGCATCATCAAAAACGCATGAGACATTAGAAGCACTTGAATCAGAGATAGAGGACAGATTTGGAAGGCTACCATATGAGGTGAAAAACCTCCTCGATATAATGAGGCTGAAGATAATGGCAAGGGAGCTCCTCATCGCAAAGATTGAGGAGATGGATGGAAGGATACGTATAATATTTTCCCCTGATACAAAGGTGGAGCCCCAGGATATGTTTGAACTTCATAAAAAAAGAGAAGGCAAGATTAAATTTCTCCCAGAGGGTTTCGAGCTTGACCTTAGAGGGCTTCCGTGGAAAAAGGTCAATGAAGAAATATCTGAGATAATGAAGGAACTGTTTGAAAATTCATTCCTGAATTACCCTGCATAATTCAGGTTAAAAGGTGGTCCATATACCTATAGAAAATCTTATCGGCAAACCATAGCGTGGTTCAAAGAGCTTTATCTCTTTACTCTTGAGAAGAAGGTATGGGTATTGAATCTCTCCGATAGGACGTATCTGTCTCCCTAAAACCTCGCCAGCCACTGTTACGTCCTTGCCCATGGAGTAAATCGCTGTATCGAGATAGCCTTCGTAGAGGATGAGGAATCGGCCAAATGAAATATCTGTATCCTCTGGCCTTCCCCTGTAATCTAACGGCTTCTGGAGCACTTCAATATATGTCCCCTCATCTGTATTTTTAGAACTTATAATCATACCTCCGAGTCTAACCATCTTGCCTTTATACGTATCGGGATCTTTGAGGATAACTTCTGGCGACAACTCCACACTCTGGTGTCTTACCTCTTGAGAGATAGCATGGGCACAACCGCTGATAAGTAAAATTATAATTAATAGTAAAAATACCCTTTTCATAGTAATATTATAAATCAGGGTTTTTTAAAAAATACAGGAACTGAATTTCTTTTCTGAGGATAACATTCTTCATAGCAGAAACTTTTGTTCTCGAGCTATTCTTTAGAAGCTCTTTTCAGCCTGCCACCCCTCGGAATTATTGCTATTCCTGATGGATCTATGTGGCAACGAAAACGGTCTATATCAGAATCGAAACCAATCTGCTCGCCTTCATTTACTACATTTAATTTATCCACAATCACCCTTCGAAGACTACAACCTTTTCTGAGTATTGCATGATCCATAATTATGCAATCTTCTACACTAACATCATTCTCGATCACCACACCGCTGCGGATAACAGAATTGTGTATCTTCGCCTTATGAATAATTGTTCCATCAGCAATTATGCTATTCTTTATGTCACCTCTCAGTATCTTCGCAGCAGGCCCCTCATAACTTGATGGATGGATGGGCCACAATTTACTGTCAAGTTCAAATATGGGAGAATCACCCAACATGTCCATATGGGCTTCAAAATAAGCAGGTATTGTTCCCACATCCCGCCAGTATCCTTTCTCCTCATATGACATCGTTCCAGGGATGATATTTGTTGCAAAGTCATAGGCAAATACCTTCCCTGTATCAATAAGATCAGGTATAACATGTGCACCAAAATCATGTTGTTTTTTCCTTTGTGCCTTAGATAGCGCATCTAAAAGTACATCTTTGTTAAAGATGTAGTTTCCCATAGAAACATAAGCCCGACCAGGATCGTCTGGCATAGGAGCAGGCTTCTTTGGTTTTTCCTGAAATCCGACAATCCGTTTTTCGCTATCAGTCAAGATAACCCCAAAGGACGATGCCTGTGCAAGAGGGACTGGCCTTGCAGCTACAGTAACATGGGCATCCTTTTTGAGATGGAAATCTATCATCTGGCGAATATCCATCCTGTAGATATGGTCTGCGCCGAAGACGAGAACCAATTCAGGGTTATGCTCCCGAATAAGATTGATATTCTGGAAAACCGCATCCGCTGTTCCCTGAAACCACTCAGGCCCCATACGCATCTGTGGCGGAACTACAGTCACAAAATGATCTCTGGTGAAAGAGGATAAAAGCCAGTTCCGTCTCACATGCTCGATAAGTGATTGGGATTTGTATTGCACTAAAAGATAAATAGAGTATATGCGTGAATTAACAAGATTGCTCAGGACAAAATCCGCTATCCTGTATCTCCCACCAAAGGGAACCGAGGGTTTTGAACGAAATACCGTTAAAGGGAAAAGTCTTTCACCCTTTCCGCCAGCAAGGACAAATGCAAGTACTTTTGGATATGCCATTGTTATACCTTCCATTCTTTTTCCTCCCTGAGATAAATTGTTCGGTTGTGTGATAGCTTACTATAGTAAACGACAAAAGAAAATTGTCATTTCGACCAAAGGGAGAAATCTAAGATTCCTCGCTGAGTTTATCCTGAGCGAGACTTCGTCGTGAGCCCTCGGCGCGAGCTCGGTCGAACGCTCAGTCGAACGATTCTCCGGTCACTTCGTTCCCTCAGAATGACAGGAAGCGAAGGGCTCGGAATGACACCCTTTACATGCCAACTTATTTAAGGCGTTCACTATATTAGGGATTACAACCATGTTATTGGTTAGCATCTTTATTCTGGTTGTCCTCCATGTCATCAATCTTTGTCTCTGTCCTCTCTGCCCATCTTTGTCCTCACTCTTTCCCACATATTATACTACTTATACTGCTTACTGTAGTTTAGCAGAAATTTATAACTCCTTGAAATGCAATGTATTTTAAAACCTCTATCCTGTCATTGACCCGAAAATAGACCCTGTTATTGCAATAATCTATATGCCTGAAACTCCTGTTATGGCTAAAATACAGTGTTTGAAGTCAGTCAGACATTTATTCATGGATGTCACTAAAAGTGAAGTCCTCTGATAACGAGCAAAACTTGAATAAATGCTTGATGTATCTATATTTAGTCTGTATGATTAAATAAATTTATGCGATAACAGGGTAGAGTTATGTTTATCCGTCATTCCGCACTTGCCTGTCCTCACGAAAGTGGGTAATGCGGAATTCAATTCCTATTATCCAATAATATTTTTGTTGTTATAGCATCCAAAATTTAGGCTTGGAAAGATGAATAATTGTTAAGAGATGTCCGTTCAAGGACATCTCTTCAAAAAGATATAATGTGCCTGAATTTTGGATGCCTCCTCTTGTTATTGTTGGTATATACTGAAAGAAGATAGATATGATGATGTCTTTGTGATATAATTCGAGCAATCCTTAAATACCACCCTGTTTGTCGGAGGGTTCAGTGCTTGATAAACTTGCTGAATATATGGAATTCCATCTGGAAGCAAGGTATCCTGATGAAAAGAAGGATTTTTACAGTAAATGTACAGAAGATTTTGTTCGTCAAAAATTTGCTGAGATAGGGGAGGTTTATAAGTGGTTGCTCCAGAAATTAGAGATATAATCATAAGATTTATAAATCTTTTGACCATGAAGGGTATCCGCGTGGAAAAGGCAATCCTTTATGGCTCTTATGCCTCGGGGAATATCCATGCTGGTAGCGATTTAGACCTTGCGATTGTCTCCCCTGACTTTGGTAAAGATAGGTTCGAAGAAGGTAAAATGCTATTGCAGACGGCGTGGAGGGTTGACCCAAGAATCGAGCCTGTTCCTATTTCTTCAGAGTCTTATGAAAATGATACATGGATACCGCTTATATATGAAATAAGAAAAAAAGGGATTGAACTTAAGGTAGCATGATGTACTGCTAGGTGACCCTGCTGTTGTTGATGTCGTTATATCAGGTCTTGGGGTAGATTCTTTAAGTACAT
>JBFMAM010000199.1:0-3984 GCA_040755805.1 Nitrospirota bacterium | reverse complement strand
CTAATAGCGTCAACTATGAATAATGTATCTTCATATTTTTTGACAATAGATGCGAGGGCCTTTATATCATGGCAGACACCGGTTGAGGTCTCTGATGCCTGGACAAATACGCCTTTTATAGTCTGATCCCTTTTGAGCCTCTCTTCGACTATTTCAGGCTTAACCGCATAACCCCATTCAACAATAATCTCTTCAACCTTAAGACCATACGCCTGGCATATCTTTACCCACCGCTCTCCGAATTTACCGCCGTTTATAACAAGAACCCTGTCTCCGTGGTTAAAGAAATTATTCACAGCCCCAACCATTCCGCCTGTGCCTGTTGAGCATAGGATAAGCACATCGTTTCTTGTCTGATATAACCACTGAAGACCTTTCTTCGCAGAATCAATTACGGGGAGGAAGTCCGGTGACCTATGGTGTATTATAGGCATTGCCATTGCAAGCAACACCTCTGAAGGAACTGGTGTCGGGCCGGGGGCTAATAGATGGCGCTTTAACATCAAAACCTCCTATATTTCTTCAACCAATTTTTGCTCTTAAGACCCTTTGCAAAAACTAATATAAAGTACTAAATACTGTTAACATTGTCATTGCGAGCCCCGAATCGAGTTCGGGGCGAAGCAATCTCTAAGTCTTAAGATTGCGGAGCCTGTTCTGACCCCGTATTAAATACGGGGAAGGAATCTCCGAGTTTGCTTCGGCTTTGCCTCGCAACCACTCTGCTCCTCGCAATGACACTTCATTTAATGCGTTTGTATTAATTAAACCTATCTTATTCTTGTCTCTGTGACCTCTGTGGTAAGACTTTTATAAAAGCCTCCACAGAAAAATTAACACAATAAAGGGTATTTGGTCAACGAAGCCCGTAGTTCGTTGCCCTTCACCCCGTACCTTTTGTAAGGTGCGGGGGGTGAAGGTCTGAAATCCCGAAGGTAGTGCCCCAAAGCCACGGGTGTAAACCCGTGGTACGGGGTTTACAATATCCTGATTTGGTAGTTATAATTAAATTTATGAAAAAGAAGATATTTATCGGAATAGCGATTCTACTGACAGGGTTTCTTTTAGGCGGACTAACCTTCTACATCCTCGGTAAGATTACGGGGCAACAGAGCAGTTATTCGCCATATACTTTCACGCCAAATGTTCCCCGGCAGATAATGGAGACGGGCAGGGCTTTCTCTGAGATCGTCGGCACCGTTGCACCTGCGGTTGTAAACATATCCACAACAAAGGTTTTAAGGAGGGATACTGGTCCCTTTTTTGAGGACCCTTTCTTTGATTTTTTCAGCCCTTTCCATGATCTCAGGATACCCAAAAAATGGAAGGAACAGAGTCTCGGCTCAGGCGTTATTGTTTCGCCAGATGGATATATAATTACGAATAACCATGTGGTTGAAAAGGCGGATGAAATAAGGGTGACCCTCCTCGATAAGAGGACTTTCAAGGGAAGGATAGTAGGTTCGGACCCAAAAACTGACATCGCTATACTAAGGATAGCTGCAAGTAACCTTCCGACAATTCCATGGGGCGATTCCGAGAGGCTGCAGGTCGGTGAATTTGTCCTCGCAATAGGAAACCCTTACGGTCTGAGCCACACAGTCACAATGGGGATAATAAGTGCTGTTGGAAGGGCCAATGTTGGTGTTGCCGACTATGAGGACTTTATCCAAACAGATGCAGCAATAAATCCCGGAAATTCAGGGGGACCACTTGTGAACATAAAAGGAGATCTCATCGGGATAAACACAGCAATATTTTCCAGAACAGGGGGGTATCAGGGGATAGGTTTTGCAGTGCCCAGCAATATGGCGCGGCTTATCATGGACCAGCTTGTTCAAAAGGGAAAGGTTATCAGGGGGTGGCTCGGTGTTACTATACAGGAGCTTACGCCTGAACTCGCTCAAAAGTTCGGCCTTAAGAAATCAAAGGGTGCCCTTGTCAGTGATATTGCAGAAGGTAGCCCGGCTAAGAAGGCCGGTATTATGAGGGGCGATGTAATTCTTGAGTTTAACGGCAAGGAAGTAAAAGATGTAAGCAGTCTGCGAAACATGGTTGCCCAGAGTAAGATTGGTACTGAAATATCAATGAAAATACTCCGGTCAGGGAAGGAATATATGGTAAAGGCGATTGTTGCTGAGCTGCCGAAAGAAGTAGCAGAAGTTGTGCCAAACCAATTACCTGGTGACTCAGAAGCAGGGGCACTTACAGGACTTACAGTTATGGACCTCACAAAAGAAATAGCAAGGCAGCTCGGGTTTAGTAAATATGAGAAGGGGGTTGTTATTGTGAGAGTAGAACCTGGAAGTCCAGCAGATGAAGCAGGAATTAAAAAAGGCGATATCATAAAAGAGATAGATAAAAAACAGATAGATAACCTTGAGGATTTTAACAGGATTGCCTCAAATATAAAAGAGAATGAGACAGTCCTTCTTTTTATTAACAGGAGCGGCAAAAAGTTCTACGTCACACTAAAGGCATCATAAATAGATACGGTGAAACGGCGAAACGGGGACAAAGGGGTCTAATGGAGTCTCCCCATTACCGTTTCTCCCCTTCTCCGATTCGTTGAATTTAACATGAAAGGAGGTGAGGCAGGTGTTTCTTGTTCTGAGGCTTGCAGTTATTTTACTCTTTGCATTTTCAGGATATATCTTAGGTATTAAGTATCATTATGGGATTTACGGTGTCCTGATGGGGGGATTTTTAGGTCTGATTGCTATAGCTGCAGAGTCAATACTTAAGAAGGTCGAACTTGGAGCCATTATTGGAGGGATTTTAGGTATCTCCTGTGGGCTTTTATTTGCCAACCTTCTTATACTCCCTTTAAAACCAATCCTCGGCGAGGATATAAAAGCTGTTTCTTTTGGACTGACGGCAGTATTTGGCTACGGGGGGCTTCTCCTGGGCATGAGCAGGGGTAAGAGTCTTTCGATTCCAGGTATCTTCAGGCTTTTAAGAGGGCAGGGCCTTGAAGAGAACCTAAAAATCCTCGATACCAGCGTAATAATAGATGGACGTATTGCAGATGTCTGCGAGTCAGGATTCCTCCAGGGAGTTTTTATACTTCCACAGTTCATTCTGCAGGAACTACAACATATAGCAGACTCGGCTGAGCCTATGAAAAGGGCAAGGGGAAGACGTGGACTCGATATCCTCCACAAGATCCAGAAGATGTCCCATATAACAGTAAGGATAGTTGATGAGGATTTTCCAAAGATAAAAGAGGTTGATGCAAAGCTTGTTGCATTAGCAAGGCTCTTAAACGCAGAGGTGATAACGAACGATTTTAATCTTAACAAGGTTGCAGAACTTCAGGGGGTATCTGTCCTTAATATAAATGAACTGGCCAACGCTTTAAAACCTGTTGTACTCCCGGGCGAGACAATGAAGGTTTTTATACTCAAAGAGGGAAAAGAATACAATCAGGGAGTTGCATACCTTGATGATGGAACAATGGTCGTTGTAGAAAATGGGAGAAGACTTATAGGCAAAAATGCAGATGTAACAGTGACAAGTGTATTACAGACAACGGCAGGTAGAATGATATTCTCGAAGCCCAAGGAAGAGTATGAGAGAGAGGAGTACAGGGCTGCTAAATGAAAAGTAAGGTTATTGCAATAGTGCCAGCTGCTGGGCTTGGCAAAAGGTTTGGCCCTGGTACTAACAAGCCATTTCAAAATCTTAGGGGCAAACCACTTATCGTCTGGTCACTCGAGACATTGGAGGCTGTTGATGAGATAGCAGAGATAATCCCTGTATTTAAAGAAGAAGATATGATGATAGGGGTGGAAGTAATTGAAGAGTATAACCTTTCAAAGATAAAGAGGATAGCATCAGGGGGAAAAGAGCGGCAGGATTCTGTATATAATGGTCTTAGACTTGTAGATGAGAAAGATTGTATCGTCCTTATACATGATGGGGTTAGACCTCTTATTGAGAAACCTTTAATAGAAGAGGCGATAAAAGAATTATTAATCCCCC
>JBFMAM010000198.1:0-3987 GCA_040755805.1 Nitrospirota bacterium | reverse complement strand
CTGACGAATGGCAATTTGCATCATTTCAGCATCTCTGATTTCCAACTTTCTCATAGCCACCTCCTATTATGGTTGTGGCTATATATTACCATATTTATGCGGCAAATATTATGTCGTTATGTATAATTTCTTTGCTTTTCCATGTAGAGCATGGGCGATTTTCAGGTAAAGCCAGACAGGTGCCTGGCCGGTAAGAACAACCTCATTGCCTTCACCTGCAAGGGATTGGGCTTTTTGGATATAGGAATCAAGGTCTGAAATCTTGGCATTTGAGGTGTAAAAAGTTGAGAGGTCAATCGTAACTTCTGGCATTCTAAAATTGCTCCGTTCTTAAATCAATTCCAAGCCTTAAAGCCCATTTTTTCATATATTCATCATCAATATGTGCTTTTTGAATTCTAAGTATCTTTGCAGCATCAAGCCTGTCCTGCTCCCTGCCACTTAATAATTTCAGGATTATCAGGTCTTCAGGGGTTGTTATATTTATGGAAATATCATCAATCTGAACTGTTTCTTTTCTCTTAAAGGTCTCACTTTTAAATTCGTCATCAGCGAAAAGAAAATCTACCGAAATGTCGGTATTGCTTTTGAGGGTAGCTCTCAGAAAAGTTATTTTTCCGAAGACCATTGGCTTGTCATGTATAAAAACAAACCTGCTGCTTTCAATGAGTTTGTGTTTTAGGGTATCGAAATCGTCTAACCCGATCGCAACTAAAAAATCTATATCAACCGTCGCCCTGGGTTCTCCCCATATGCCGACAGCCAATCCACCGACAAGCATGTATTCTATCCTGTTCACATCAAGAAACATGCATAATTCCTTCAAAGATTGAATAAGTGGATTATTGTTCACCCTGTTTTATCTTAAGCATTGAAAGCTCTTTGCGAACCAGTTCATTAATTTCATCTTCTCTTAATTCCGGGTGTCTCTTTCTCATTGCAGCACGCTTCAATTCAAGAGACAGCATCGTCACATCCGCCCATGCTTTAAGGCGTTTTTCAACTTCAGCGTCTGTAATTGATTTCATAAGGAATCTCCCTTAATACATTTTACTATCTTCTATCACTTTATAAAGCCAACCTTTCTCAGTGAAATAGTTCTTCCATTTTGAAAAATTTCCGATCTCGATAGATTCCTTTTCAAGATGATCGTGCAAATCAAGGATGTGTTTTAACAGAGGTCCTGCTTCAACCCGATCATCTTTTATAATTAACCAAGTCCCACGGAGTTTTGCAATGAATTGTTCAGAAAAGTTAAGTCCTTTTAAAATACTTTTTATCTGTCCGATGTTAACAGGTTTGTTTGTAATACCAAGTGAGTCAAGTTCTCTAATCAGATCTCCCATTGATACAAAAAATGGGGGTACTTCATGCCAATTTGGAGGAGGAACGGGAACTATTTGATTTCTACTTGTTATAGAAGCAGGATGCATCATGCTGGTGTTAGTCTCAAAAACATAGTACAAGCGAGAAGCAATACCTGTCATTGAGCTTGCAAGCATAAGAGAAATATTTATCTGATTAGAACCACCAATGAGATTACACTCTACTTCTTTATCCTGTATTCCTTTCAGCGTAAGATGTATCTTTTGATAACAATCCCTAAAATTATTAAAATCAACCTCAATAGCGTAAAAATATCTTAAGCCCCAATCTCCAAATGTCTCGTATTGTAGATCAAGAGCCTTTATGAGCTTTGAGAGATATCCCATTATGGTCAGGCATCCTGATTCCTGTTTTTTTATTTTAAAGAGAATATCCTTGACCTCGTATTGTTTCTCCCCATTTATTACCTCTTTAGAAGTAAATACTATAAGTGCCTCGGGCTTACCTTTGAGCTTCTCTTCAGCTTCACCTGAATAAGCAAAGAAACTCGTCGAATTGGGGTCACCATGCTTTGACTGTTTCAGAAGGAAGTAAATATATGTTAAAGGAACAGTTACAGCCCCAGGGCTTAGACCAAGACCGGATAAATGAAAAACACCCATAATTAAATCCTCACTTGATCCATTCTTTAATTTTCTGGCCGAGTTGTTTCAGATGAGAGTGATCACAATAGTTCAGTTTATTTGCTTTAAGTCTCTTTTTCTGGTCATCGGTAAGTTTCTTGTATGAAACAAGCATTCCCTTACCGAATAATCCACCAGCAGCATCTCTCAGGCTATCAAGTTTATAAATTGGATCCGAACCTCCAAGTTCTCTGTCTTCACCCATAAATCTTTTTGTTTTACACTCAATGAGATAAAGTTGGTTATTACAGGTAAAAATTACATCATACTCATTTGTTGGAGGCTTTGGACCCTGCTGGTCCCACTCCACGGTTACGCCTATCTTTGCGTCTATATTCGAGACAGAGGATAATACACTGTACACATATTCTTCTAACCAGCCACCTGAGACAAAATGAACATCTACGGGATTCGAGAAAATAAGCTTCCTGCCTCTCTTTTCAACGATACTGTGTTTATGGAAAAGCATTAAAAGCTCCATAAAAGAAGGCTGAGTAATATCATTTTCAGCTATTTCTATCTCAAGAGGGAAGGTCTTGACATTTCTAAGAGACGCACTATACCTATTAATGAAACTTACGGGTCTTTCAAATCTGGAGATTTCTGAGACAAGCTTTTGTACAACAGTGCAATGTTTTCTTATAATTTCCATATCTGCATTTTCTTTTATGATGTTCTGTCCATAGGCAGCAAGGTATGGTTTAACCTCGATAACTCCTTTGAAATTTATTTTTTCAAATTGTGGAGAAAGTTTCTGTATTTCCTTATTCTGTGTGTCCACATAGATAATAGGTTTATTCATTTCTCTGAAAACCTCAAATGCAGCAAGCGCCATAATCTTTGTTCCACCAGTAACATTCAAGGTTATGCTCTGTCCTTTAAATTTATCGAGTATGTTCAGGCAGGTTTTACGTGCAGAATAAAGATTATAAGGCGATATTGGATATCTCTTCACCTCAATCTTCCAGGATTTCATAACCTTCTCAATCCTGTCTGCCTGAACCTCCATATCAGGACTCACAAGAAGGATTACTCTCTGTGGAGCTAATCCCTCCATTTTAAGGGGAATCAGGTTTGGTATAGGCTGGCCTGACACAAGGCAGACATGGACATGGGTCATAGAATTATCTCTTATTTTTTTTCTTTCAATGTTTGCAAATATTTAAGAAGATTACCTCTGAATCGCTGAAAAACTTCTTCTATATTCCCCATCCCTTCTTTCATACGTTCCCAATCCAGTTGAAACCCATAGCCATGAAAAACAACATGTCTAAATTTACGAAAGGGCGATAGAGATAATGCCAAAGATTCATCAAATAATATGGGCAAGCCCTTAAAAGAAGGCGTACAGAATCTATTAAATAGCTCAATATGCCATGTTTCACCAGTTGGCAAAGGCACAGATTGAAAACGGCTTATGCGTTTAAGAATATTTTCGATTCCACTATAGAACTGAGCCATAAAAGAAGCTGCTGCAGTCTTTTCACGAACTGTGGGGTCTCTATCATCTATATCATTTTGCAAAGATGAGAGTTCTCGCAATGTAGCTTCAATAGATTCTAATTCAATATTGATTTCATCATGGAGGTCTTCAACAGTCATATCAAAACTTTTCCTTTCTTCTCTATATGTCGGGTAAAAGGCGTTGGAGGACTCAACGGCACAATATCAAGTGATATTCTAAGTTCATCCTCAATTCTTGCCGCAAGTTCATATAGTTTCCAGCCATGTACACCATCACAGGCAACGTCTATATCCTTTGCTTTTTTAGGCATATCTACAGCGCTTCCAAAAAGGATAAGACGTGTGGCACCATAGGACTTTGCCAAAGAAACTATTCTTTCAATTTTCGCTTGATTAATTGCCATTAGGGCTCCTCCTAAATATTTACTGCACAAAGGTCAATATCAGACCTTTTGTGAGGAATGCCTTTTGCATAAAAACCATAGAGAATGGCGATAAGTACTTTACCCTCCCT
>JBFMAM010000197.1:0-4006 GCA_040755805.1 Nitrospirota bacterium | reverse complement strand
CACCTAATATAACACAGTCTGTTGGAGTACCATTAATAGAGTAAACACGCTCTCCAAGTTTTTCTACCTTTAGAGGTCTGTGTAATGTTAAGGAATGACTTGCTGCGCTTCTTTCTCTATCGGGGGCGATAATATACGCATCCCCGATCTCTTTCATTGCCTTGAAAAGGGCAACAAGACCAGGAGAATGAACTCCGTCATCATTCGTGACAAGGATAATTGGCATTGTTAATATTTTATCAGAATGATGAATTTCTTTGGAGGTGTTTGTTGCCTCTTGCCTTTTGTACCATATTAATGCAATATATAAACTATTAAATCCCCTTTAAAATTGAAGATGAAAGATGCAGGATACAAGATGCAAGACAAATCCCCCTTAGTCCCCCTTTACCACCACACCAGAAAGCCCTGTCTGTAAAGACGGGGATGAATGGGATGATTTGCTGGCGAAGCCAGTAATAGGAAAAGCCACACCTGTAAAGGTGTGGTGGTTTACTAAAGAGGGATTTAGGGGGATTAAAATATCGTGCATCATGAATCATGCATCATGTATCTGGTATTTTCTATGATTTAAGTAGAGTCTGTCCATAAATTCAGGTTGTTTGTCACTCCTGCGAAAGCAGGAGTCCAGCACTTCCTTGGTAATACTGGATTCCCGCTTTCGCGGAAATCGACATGTTCCTTTGTCTCACAAAGGAACATGAAATACCATTCTCTCCCCCTTTGGAAAAGGGGGATTAAGGGGGATTTTAAGAACAAATGTTCCGAATTACTAATCATAAAATCTCCCCTTCCCCTCTTTGCCAAAGAGGGGTATTTTCGGGTCAATGACGAAAAGACAATTTATAAACAGACTCTAAGTGGTTTTGCAAAAGGATCAAGAATTAAATATGAGTAAAAAACTAACCTATAAAAACTCTGGTGTTGATATTGATGAAGGTGATAGGTTTGTAACCCTAATATCCCCTATAGTAAAGAAGACATTCAGGCCTGAGGTAATGACGGAGATCGGTTCTTTTAGCGCCCTTTTTAAGCTCGACATGACAAAATATAAGGAGCCAGTGCTTGTAAGTGGGACAGATGGTGTTGGCACAAAGCTAAAAATAGCCTTTATGATGGACAGGCATAATACAATCGGCATAGATCTTGTTGCGATGTGCGTAAATGATATTCTTACCAGTGGTGCAGAACCTTTATTTTTCCTCGACTATCTTGCAACAGGTAAACTAAAGACCGAGAAGGCATCAGAGGTTATCAAAGGGATAGTCAATGGCTGTAAAGAGGCAGGCTGTTCGCTTATAGGTGGTGAGACAGCAGAAATGCCAGGATTTTATGCTGAGGACGAATATGACATAGCAGGTTTTGCTGTTGGTGTTGTGGATAAAGAAGATATAATAAATGGGTCGGGCATAAGAGAAGGGGATGCAATTGTAAGCATTGCATCAAATGGCCTCCACAGTAATGGATACTCGCTTGTAAGAAGACTCTTTTTTGATTTAAAGAAGATAAGTGTAGACAAATATATCCCTGAGCTTGGTGTTACACTCGGAGAAGAGCTTCTGAAGCCTACAATGATATATGTAAAGGCATTTATGGCTTTGAGAGATAAGTTTGAGATAAAAGGCATGGCTCATATAACAGGTGGAGGAATCCCTGGAAATCTTCTCAGGATACTGCCTGAAGGCGTTGTTGCGAATATTAAAATTGGTTCATGGCCTGTACCGTCAATTTATAGTCTAATAAAAGACATTGGGAATATTACTGATGAGGAGATGAAGAAGACCTTTAATATGGGAATAGGTTATATTATGGTGATCCCTGAAACTGCATCCAGCAATGCTGTCACATTACTTAATAAGGCAGGATTCAAGGCCTTTATAATCGGTAGTATAGAGAAAGGAAGTAGAAGTATTAGATATTTATAAAATAAAAGGTTTATCCAGCACTTTCCAGAATACCCCGCAGCTCTGCTGCGGGGATGAACCCCGCACTATAAATTAGTGCGGGGTGAATGGCATAGAATAATCTTCCTGCGGGGTTTAATACCCCACAGGAAGGTGCTGGATTTATTTAAAGAGGTTTTTAACATTGAGAAAAATTTTAATTTAAAAGCTCTTGACAAATTTTTTTTCTCTGTGATATGCTTTGTGCGTTTCTAAAAACCTACTCTAAAGAAGGTGTGATATGTTAGAATTCAACATATGGTTTTTTGTCTTAGCTGCAAATTTTTTGATCCTTCTTTTCATTTTGAATGTTATTCTTTTTAAGCCTCTTCTCAAACTCTTCAAGGAAAGAGAAGATACGGTTAAAGGCTCTTTAGATGCTGCAAAGGATATGAATAATAGAAGGGAAGAGGGCATCGCAAGGCTGAACCGGGAACTTGCTGACGCAAGAAATAGGTCAAAAGAGATATTTGAAGCACTCAAGGCTGAAGGACTGCAGAAGCAGAAGGAGGTTCTTTCGGCGGCTGCGGCCGAGGGATCAAAAATGCTAGAGGGGGCCAGGACAGAGCTCAGGGTTGAGGCTGAAAAGGCAAGGAAGGCATTAAGGGCTGATGTTGATAAATTCTCTGATGAAATCGTAAGAAAGTTGGTAAAGGTATGAGAAGAAAAAGTCAAAAGTCAAAAGTCAAAAGTCAAAAGTTTAAAAATTTTAAGTCTCTAATTTTTCACTTTTCACTTTTCACTTTTCACTTTTCACTTATTTTTGCATTTGCATCTGTTGCCTTCGGAGTTGAAGAAGAGGCAGCTCACGCCCCGCTATGGAAAGATTATCTATGGAAGATCATTAATTTTGGTATCTTAGTCTTTATCCTTTATAAATTTGGTAAAAAACCCTTCCAGTCATTTCTGAAGCAAAGGACCGAGTTGATAGAAAAGACCCTTAAAGAGGCCCGGGAGGCAAAGGAACTTGCAGAGAAGGCACTTCGTGAGGTTGAAGAGAGGTTTAAAACAAAAGATGTAGAAATAGAGAGGATTCTATCTGCGTCGAGGCACATGGGCGAAACAGAGCGTGAAAATCTTATAAAGCAGTGTGATAAACTCAGAGAAAAGATATTAGAGCAGGCAAAGGTAAATATAGAGTATGAACTAAAGCATGCAAAAGAGGCGATTAAGGCAGAGGCTGTTGAGATAGCCCTTGAGCTTGCAGAAAAAAAGCTTAAAGAGAAGTTAACGAAGAAAGAACAGGAAATACTCCTTGAAGAATCTATTGCAAAGATAGGGGGTAGTAAGTGATAAGACCAGGTGAGGCAAAGAGATACGCAAAAGCATTCCTTGATAGCATTGGTATAGAGGATGCACCTCAGGCCCTCGCGGAGATTAATTCGATTAACGAGCTTATGACAAGAAGTAAGGAGTTCAAGAGCTTACTTGTCAATCCTCAATTTACATCAGAGGAGAGAGAAAACTCTCTAAAGCAGATTGCAGAAAGCATCAAGCTCTCTGACAAGGTTCTAAAATTTATTAAACATATAACTGAATTAGGGCTTATTCTCCATCTTTCAGAGATTATCAGGATAGCAACGAGACTTTATCTTGAAAGGAAGAAGAGGGCCAAGGTAACGGTCATGACCCCAATCGAGATAGGCAAAAATTATGAAAATAGGCTTATTTCAACCTTGAAGAAACTCACAAACAGGGATGTGGACATAGAGTATGTGAGTGATCCTACCCTCTTAGGGGGGATACTTGTCAGAGTCGACAGTACAATGTATGATACAACTATAAAAGGTCAATTAAAGCTTTTAAGAAATGAGCTTATAAGGAGGTAAATATTATGGCAATTGAGATTAAGCCAGAAGAGATAAGCGAAGTCTTAAGAAAACAGATAACCGATTTTGAAAAGAAGATTGATGTCAGCGAGATTGGTGTCGTTACATTTGTCGGTGATGGTGTTGCGAAGATATATGGTATGGACAATGCTATGTACTCTGAGCTACTTGACTTTCCAAATAATGTCGTTGGAATGGTGCTAAACCTTGAGGAAGATGCAGTTAGTGCGGTTC
>JBFMAM010000196.1:0-4031 GCA_040755805.1 Nitrospirota bacterium | reverse complement strand
CTTTCTCCGGCTGTTGAATGATAAAATGCCTCTATAGGTTTATCCTCAAAGGTGAGTATTTCATCTCTCGTTTCTGTAACAGCATGTGCTACCCTTGCATCAGAATTATTGCCCTTATAAGCCTGGTGAAGGACGGAAGACGTGATATGGTATATAGAGTCTGCATTCATCTTTTTTTTCTGATATACAGCATATGTTCTTGATATAACAGCCTGTGCCTTGAGTGCCTCAATCTCCCAGTCTGAACCAACTTCTGCCATAACAACACCCTTGACATAATCTTCCATTGGAAGTTCGTTTATAAGATAGAGCCCGCTGTCACCTTTCCATACCTCGATATTACCACTATAGCGGAAACCCATCACGAGAAGGTCTCCCTTCATACTTCCAAGCTTTTCTGGCTTTTCATCCTTTGCAGGGATTTTAGGATATGTCTCATTCACAATAAGCACCTTTATAGTAGTCTCAGCAAATAATGGAAAAGCATAGAGCATGGAGCATAGAGCGAAAAGCACAGAACGTAGAATATGAAACAATAGATGGCTCATTTCATCTCCTCCCGATGAGCCAGAAGAGAAGGGTCAGTATCAGGCTTAAGAGGATACTTGTAGCTAAGGGAAAATAGAAGGTGAAATTCCTCTTCTGGATTATGATATCCCCGGGAAGTCTGCCAATCCACGGGATCTTCCCTGAAATAAGAATCAGTCCGCCTATGGCGGCTACTATAATCCCAAGGAGTATGAGAAATTTGCCTATATACTGAATGCTATCAGCCATACCATAAATCTTACAGCCTCATGATGAATTTTTGTCAAGTGCCCATCGTCTTTAATCACAATAAATACTCGTCTAATGGTTACGGTAAAGAAGCCCGTTTCGTCTGTCGGTTATGTTATTTGTAAAAGACGTAACCTATAGACGTTTTACGTTACGAGCCCTGTTAGATAGTAATTATTATCTAACAGGGCGAGCATCGTAACCGTCTAACGTGATACCGCTTTAAGGTATCTCTCCATCTCTGAATATATACATCCACAATACTTCTGTCTGTAAAGTCCGAGCTCTCTTGAAAGACTGATGCCGGTTTTCCATCCAGGTCTGAAGTCTTCGAAATAAAATGGTATAGAGTATTTCTTTCCCATCTCTCTACCTATGTTTACTATCATATCAAATTTCTGATAAGGACTTACAAGCAGAGAGGTTGTGAAACCATCGAGTCCCATCTTTTTTGCAGTCTTTGCTGCCTCCTCAAGTCTCATAGAGTAGCATAAGACACACCGGTTGTCTTCCCTGTTTACCACTGCCCTCAGGAATTCTTTCAGGCCGTAGTGGTCAACATATTCTATATCGAGAGTCCAGGCCTTCTGGAGCGCCTGTACAGCCTCAAGACGCTTTTGATATTCAATGTATGGATGGATATTAGGATTGATCCAGAGCCCTTTTACATCAATACCTTTCGAGAAGAGGCTCTTAAGGGGATATAAACTACAGTTGGCGCAGCAGATATGCATTAAGAGTTTCATCTATCCTCCCTTCCTCTTTTTATCAGAAACACGAGGGGTAGAACGCATAGCATTATTATGCTGACGAGATGAAAGACATCGTTGAATGACATCATTGATGCCTGTCTTAGCAGTTGTCCATAAATAGTGGCGAGACCACCGTGTTGTGATAAAGAACTTTCGATTCCTCCATATTGTAGCATTTGTGCGCTCTGCTGTGATGCAATCTGGTAATTAATATCAAAGGGTGTAAGGTGTTCTATGAGGTGCGATTGGTGAAATTGCGCACGTCTTGAAAGCATTGTGGTCACAATGGCAACACCAAAGCTTCCACCCAGGACTCTCAGGGAATTGTAGATTGCCGTTGCATTGCCCATCTCTTCTTTTTTTATAGTTGAAAAGGCGAGGGTTATCATGGGTATGACAGTAAATCCCATCCCTATACCCATAACTACCCGTGGCCATGCAATTGAGAAGAAATCCGCATAGAGGTTAAACTTTGACATGAGATGCGTAGCATAGGCACATGTAATTATGCCAAAGACAAGAATACCCTTGGGATTTATCTTTGTAACGAGCCTCCCTACTATTGGCATCATGAGCATACTCGCTACGCCTCCGGGGGCAAGAACCAATCCTGCGAGAGTAGCAGTATATCCCATGAGGGTCTGTACATAGATTGGCTGTAACACGATACCACCAAATAGATTGAAAAAGGTAAAGAACATCACTATAGTACCTGTAGTGAATGAGAGGTCCTTGAATGTCTTCAGTTTTATTACCGGATGCTCTGAAAAGAGTTCCACTATCACAAATAGTATCAGGGATGTTGCCGATATTATGCTCAGCCATAAAATGAAATTCGATGAAAACCACTCTTCCCTCTGTCCCTTATCAAGGACTATCTGAAGACATCCAATGCCAATGGAAAGTAATGCAAGACCCCAATAATCAATTTTTATCTTCAGGCGTTTCATGTATGGTGGGTCGAATATAAAAAAGAGGGCCATTAATATGGAAACAATGCCAATAGGAATATTTATGAAAAATGCCCAGTGCCATGACCAGTTGTCGGTAATCCAGCCTCCGAGAAGGGGGCCTATTATTGGACCGAACATTATCCCGATTCCAAAGACTGCCATTGCCATTCCATACTGATGGGGCGGAAATGTTTCGAGAAGTATCGACTGAGAGATGGGCTGGATGGCACCGCTACCCATCCCCTGGAAGACTCTGAAGAATATGAGACTCTGGAGGTTCCATGCCGAACCGCATAAAAAAGAACTAACAGTGAATAGTATTATAGAAAATATGAGAAATCGTTTCCTCCCAAAGAACCTGCTCAGCCATCCGGTGAGGGGTATTATTATTGCGTTTGATGCAAGGTAAGATGTTATTGCCCATGTCGATTCATCTATGCCTGCTGAAAGGCTTCCGCGGATATTGGCAAGGGATACATTCACAATGGTCATATCCATTATCACTATAAGAGTGGGAAGCATTACTGTTATGGTAATGAGCCACTTATTCATAAAACTTCACCGACCCCCTGAATCCTTTACTCTTTTACGATTATCGTTGGTACAACAGACATCCCAATGCGGAGGATATGCTCTGAATCTGTACCTTTATCAAGTAATATTTTTACAGGTATTCTCTGCACTACCTTTACATAGCTCCCTGTAGCATTTTCTGGCGGGAAAAGGGAAAATACTGTACCTGTACCTGCCATTATGCTATCTACCCTTCCGGTGAATTTCTTCCCAGGATATGTATCAACTTTAATTTTTACACTCTGACCAGGTTTCACCTTTTCCAGTTGTGTCTCCTTATAGTTTGCAACTATCCATATATCATCGAGGGAGACAACTGACATCAAGGGCTGTCCTTCCTGTATCTGGTTTCCGGTCTCTATGGATTTTTTGGTAACATAGCCATCAGATGGGGCATATATTTTTGTATATCCAAGATTAAGATGTGCTGTTGTCAATATGGCCTCTTTTCGCTTTATGGCTGAAAATTGAGAAGTCCTCGCTGCCTCTACCTGCTGCACAATTGCCTTTTGCGTTTCAACAGCTCCTTCTGTCTGTATTAACTGTTCCTTTGCAGCCTTAACCTGTGCGAGAGTAACATCATAAGTGGTTTTTGTCTTTTCATATCTTTCTTTCGATATAGCATCTTTTTTATAAAGGTTCTCTGCCCTTTTTATGTCTAACTCAGCCTGTTTAAGATTTGCCTCCTGAAGCTCAAGGTTTGCTCTTGCTGCCTCTACCCTTGCCTTAAGCTCTGAAAGCTGCTTTTTTGATGCCTCAATCCTTGCTTCGATCTCTGAGAGTTTTGCCTTTTCTTCGTCAAGCCCCGATGATGTCTCCTTTACCTTTACATCATAATCTATAGGGTCTATTTCGAGGAGGAGGTCTCCTTTTTTAACAGGCTGGTTATCTTTTACATAAATTCTCTTCACTGTTCCTGGAACCTTTGATGCAATGGTATGTATGCGGCCTTCAACGAATGCATCATCAGTGATAA
>JBFMAM010000195.1:0-4048 GCA_040755805.1 Nitrospirota bacterium | reverse complement strand
TTGCATAAGGAGTATCAAGGGTTTATTAATAGAGGCAAACCCAGACTGAAGGCTTTGATTGCCATAGCCAGAAAGCTTTTGAGAATTATATTTGCACTTGTTCGTAACCATAGCGAATATATAGTTAATTATTCAAAGCCATCAGAACTGAAGATGGCGGCATAATACTTATGTGTAAGCGGGGAGATTATCATCGGTGTCATTAAGGCGACATAGTCGACCTTCGCACAGAGCCTTTATAACTCCCCGTTTGCACCTTAGCCCCGATTAAGCAAGATTAGGGCTCTGTTGAGACCCTCAAATTACCAGGGTTGGGCAAGGTGATACATAAAAGTTGATTCTCTTAAAAGAGAATCTTTTATAAAAAAATACTTGACAACAATAAACCAGACACTGAGACACAGAGATTTAAGAACATAAATTTTAAAAAACTTATAAATTATTTTTATTTTTTCTCTGTGCCCTCTGTGTTCTCTGTGGTTAAATTAAGGTTTTTGTTCCGCTATAACAGCGAGGTCGTTAATATCCTCCAAAAGTTCCTCATAATCCTCCACAGGCAATATAACGGCTCTCTTGACACCTGCTTCGTCTACGATAAATTGAGTATCCATTGTTCACCCCCTTTTTAAAATTATATCAAAATGGTGACCTGATTTATCGTTTTGGATTGGCGAAGTTGGTAGGCTCTTTCCTTTTAAAATAGGATAATAAAGCCTGCCGATTTCCCGAAGGTTAGAAACGCCAATCTGGTGTTATCTGCTGGTGCGGGCAGGGCCTATTATTCAATACTCTCTATCCCCTTTAGAACCTGTTTGATTATTTTTGGATGCAATACCCTACCAGAATGAAAAGGGACAACAATCCGTTTATTACCCTTCATATATATTCTATGACTACCTTTACTTCTAACCCATTCAAATCCAGCCTTAAATAACATCGCCTCTGCCTCTTGAGGTGTTAATTGTGGGAGCTTAGGCAACCTGTACCTCTAAAGTGGTGGTCAGGATTTCCTTGCTAAGAGATTCCTTTATTTCTTCCTCTGACAGCGTCTCTAAATAAAGTTCAATAGCTTCTTTTATATTTGCAATAACTTCCTCTATCGAATCTCCTTGTGATTGGCAGCCTTCAAGTTCAGGACAGTATGCATAATATCCGTATTCATCTTTTTCAATTACAATGCTGACTTTATAAGACATCATCTTCTCTCTCTTCTCTCCTTTCTATTTCATTATAATAACAAATACAATAACTTAAAATGGATAAAAATTTTTATCTGCCGTTGCAGGCATTCTTAAATAGAACCCTATTTTTTCATTCATGCAAAACCCATAGAGGAGGGTCTTTGGTTAACAACCTTGAACTCATCAAGGAGTTTCCTAACAGATTTTTGAGGAACTGACACCATTACTAAAAAGGCGCTTGGCGCTATATAAAGAAGGTTAATCCCTCTTTCCTTACCCCCTGTAACGTTCTTATACAGACGTTTTCCCAAAACGAACACAGTATTGCTATCCTTACCCTCTGTAAAAATTTGAAAATATTCGTCTAAACGACTAAAAACTCGTGAAATCAATTTATCAACTTCAGATGCATTATAACCAAGCTCTTTGAAATGAACTGACATTTCCTTAAGAATACCGCTATTAATTTTGTCCATGGTAGCATCGAAGGGAAATTTTTCAGAAATTGCAAGCTCAGCTCCAAATAAGATTCCTGCTATGACCTCTATAGAATGCAATTTAGGTAAAGCTTCAGGGGAATCTATTTGTAGTGCTTCAATAATCGCTTTATATGAGGAAGCACATCTTGGATCTGGAAGGGCCATTCTAATAAGACCATTATAGATGTTACGACCAAGTTATTGAGCTTCAATCTTCTTTTTTCTCCAAAGCATATTACATCTCCTTTATCTTACCCCTCACTATTTAGCGAACTCTACGAGGTGAAGCAATCCTACGAAATGAAACACTCCTATGAGGTGGAGCAAACCTGCTACGAGGTGAAACACTTCTACGAGGTGGAACCGGAACACGTGATTTACTATGGTATTTTTGACGACAAGCCCGAGAACAAAACTTTTGATTCCATGTTCGAGGAGTAAAGTTGTTCTTACAATATAAACATTGCATTTCCCCCTCCTTTCCTCTGCCCGCACTGATAACATGAAACAAACATGCCGACAAGTCGGCACAAGGGACAATGAAAATAGTGCTTAATGTAGCCCTGTTGCCTAAAGTTTCGTTGATATATCAATATATCCTCCAAAAAGACAAAGGAGGAAGGCAATGGAATTAATAGTTGAAAGGGGTTGTGGGCTTGATGTCCACAAAGAAATAGTAGTGGCGTGCATAATGGGAGTAGGAATTCAAAATGAGATAAGGACATACAGCACAATGACAAACGACCTATTGCAGATGAAGGAATGGCTGAAGAACAACGGCATAACCCATGTAGCGATAGAAAGCACAGGGGTATACTGGAAACCTGTATTTAACATATTAGAAGACAGCTTTGAGTTAGTATTAGTGAATGCGAGGCATATAAAGAATGTGCCCGGACGGAAAACAGATGTTCAGGACAGCGAATGGATTTGCAGACTATTAAGGAATGGATTAGTGAGAGGGAGTTTTGTACCACCGAAAGAGATAAGGGAACTAAGAGACTTAACGAGATACAGGAGGAAATTGACAGGAGTAATATCAGCGGAGAAGAATCGAGTACAAAAGGTATTAGAGGATGCAAACATAAAGCTATCATCAGTAGTATCTGACACATTTGGCGTCAGTGGCAGTGAGATAGTAGATGCCCTGATAAAAGGTGAACTGACAATCCAGGAGATGTCTGAACTCGCGAAGGGCAAATTAAAGAAGAAGAAAGAAAAGATAAAAGAGGCACTCACGGGCAACTTCACTGAGCATCATAAATTCATGATAGAGGCATCATTACAGCATATAAAGGCAGCCGAAGAACTGATAGCAAAGATAGATGAGCGAATAGAGGAGAAACTTAAAAACTACAGGCAGCAATACGAATTACTTCAGACGATTCCTGGGGTAAAGGAACAAGGAGCAGCCTCCATAATTGCCGAAATAGGCGTTGATATGGAGAGATTTCCAACAGAGGCACATTTAGCATCGTGGGCAGGGATGAGTCCTGGAAACAATGAGAGCGCTGGTAAAAAAAACGGTGCGGCACGACCCATGGGAATAAATGCTTAAGAGCAACGCTCGCAGAGAGTGCATGGGCTGCATCAAAGAAGAAAAACACATACTTACAAGCGAAGTACAACAGCCTTGTAGGCAGACGTGGCAAAAAGAGGGCATTGATAGCAGTAGGACATAAGATACTCATAATGTGCTATCACATATTGAAGGATAAGGTTGGATACAAAGAACTTGGGATGAACTATATCGACAACAGGAGAAAGGACAAGATAACGAGGAGTTACATAAAGAGGTTAAATAACCTTGGATACAATGTGTTATTAGAGAAAGCAGCATAAGGGGAAGAATGGATAACGAGGCAGTTGAGCAGTGCCCCGGAGGGGCATCTGTCTCGAACTCCTGGTTCTCCCCGCAGCGGAGCGGAGGGGGGAATATAGGGATAAAGAGGTCGAAATTTACTGGTGGTATTAAGACCCCGGACATGAAACTGACCGAGCCAGTTTTAAGAACAAAGGAATGTTGCCATGAGCACGCAGGTGAAATTTTTAATATCTAACTGGCTAATCTCAATATGGTTTTGAGAACTATGTTTTTAATTGAGGTATAAAATAACAGCAATAAAAAAACAAGATAGAGGTATTTTCAGGTGAAAAAGTTGTGCACCTCCGATGATAGTAATTTAAACTATCGTTGGTCTAAAAACTTTCAAGGAGGTGCATATATGAAGTATATCGGAATTGATCTTCATAAGCAATACTTTGTTGCAACAGTGATGGATGAAAGGGGGAATGTGAAAAGTAAAGAGAGGGTCTCTACAGATAGGGTAGCGATAAGGGATTATTTCAAGAGGGTTAATGGTAATGGGGATACCAAGGTAGCCATTG
>JBFMAM010000194.1:0-4053 GCA_040755805.1 Nitrospirota bacterium | reverse complement strand
AAAAATTTTTTGCTTTAAAAGTTAGATTATTATAATTTTATTCTATAAATCTAAAGAAAGATCGGGGGATGCGGAAATGCCCAAAAAAATAACAATTGCCTTGGCCGGAAATCCCAACTCTGGCAAGACCACCATATTCAATAACTTAACTGGTGCTCGCCAGCATGTAGGCAATTGGCCAGGGGTAACAGTAGAAAAAAAGGAAGGAGACTTAAAATACAATGACTATGAGATCAAGGTGGTGGACCTTCCAGGCACCTATAGCCTCACTGCCTATTCTCTGGATGAGATTATCGCCCGAAATTTTGTGGTGGAGGAAAAGCCAGATGTAGTAGTGAATATCGTGGATGCCTCTAACCTGGAGCGCAATCTATATTTAACCACGCAATTTATGGAATTAGGGGTGAAATTGGTCATCGCTCTGAACATGAACGACCTGGCAGAGGCAAGGGGGCAAAAGATTGACACAAAACAACTTTCAGAATTTTTAAATGCCCCGGTAGTTCCTACCGTAGGGCACAAGAATAAAGGGACTGATGAACTCTTAAAGGCTATTGTGGATATGGCGGATGAGAAGTTCAACATGAATAGAGTTACAGCAGGATATGGGGAGGAAATAGAAGAAGAGATAAGAAAGATAGAGGAGTTGATTCAGAGAGACACAGGGCTTATGCAGAGATACCCTTCGAGATGGCTGGCTCTAAAGCTACTGGAAGGGGATGAGGAAGTCACAAAAAAGGTAATAGGTGAGATTTAAGGCCTGCCCTGAACAGAGTGAAAGGGAGGCATGAGATTATGGATAGACAGAAGATTCTTGATCAGGTAAGAAGAAGTGGTGAGCATTTAAAAGGCATTTTTGGTGATGATATTGAAACTATTATTAGTGAACGGCGCTATGGGTTTATCAGCGGCATCTGCAAACAGGTGGTTACAAGGCCAATGGAGGAAAGGCTTACCACCTCTGACAAGATCGATCGTATAGTTATTAACAGGGTATTGGGGATACCTATATTTCTATTATTTATGTGGCTCATGTTTAAATTCACCTTTATAGTTAGCGAAGTCCCCATGGGCTGGGTTGAGACTGGACAGGAATGGCTCGGTGATATGGTCGGAGGCATTTTCCCGGAAGGCAGTATCCTTGGATCCTTAATAACAGATGGAGTCATTGGGGGAGTTGGGAGCGTTATAATTTTTGTACCCCTTATCTTTACCTTGTTTTTTTGTATAGCTATACTTGAAGACTCGGGTTATATGGCAAGAGCGGCTTTTGTTATGGACAGGTTTATGCACAAAATCGGGCTTCATGGCCGATCTTTTATTCCAATGATCCTGGGCTTCGGATGCAATATTGCGGGTATCATGGCTTGCAGAACAATCGAGCAAAAAAGGGATCGATTCACTACAATACTTGTCAACCCATTTATGAGCTGCGGGGCAAGGCTGCCCGTATATGCCTTACTTATCGGAGCCTTTTTCCCTGAAAAGGGGGGTACGGTGCTTTATTCCATTTATATTCTTGGTATCGTCATAGCCATTATTATGGCGAGGATATTTAGAAAATATTTCTTTCCGGGACCTCCATCTCCATTTGTCATGGAGCTTCCTCCCTACCGTATGCCAACTATAAAAGGGGTAATCATCCATATGTGGGAAAGAGGGGTCCTTTATTTAAAGAAGGCAGGAACTATTATATTTGCCGGCTGTGTTTTAGTCTGGTTTTTGAGCAACTTTCCCTGGAATCCAGGGTACTCAAAGGACTACGATGCCCTTAAACAAAAAGCAGAGGCAGACTTCGCCTCTGGCCTATTCACTAAAGATGCCATGGATGAAACAATAGCCAATCTTGAAAATGAGCAGGCCCGTGAGAAGATGCAGAGGAGCTACATGGGTAGCCTTGGAAGAATAATCGAGCCTGTGGTAAAACCTTTAGGATTTGACTGGAAGATAGGGGTTGGCCTCTTTGGGGGATTCATTGCTAAGGAGATTGTAGTGGGAACCTTAGGCACCCTTTATGCTGTCGGAGAGGCAGATGAGGAATCAGTGCCCTTAAGGGAAAGGATTCAGGCCGATACATGGCGGCCTGATGGAAGGAAGATATTTACCCCTTTAACAGCATTTACCCTGATGGTTTTCACCCTTCTCTACATCCCCTGTGTGGCCTCTATCGCCGTGATTTACAGGGAGACAAATTCATGGAAATGGCCATTGTTCGCTGCGGGTTATACCACTGCCCTCGCTTGGATCTTGTCATTTATGGTCTACCAGGGGGGTAAGTTAATAGGGTTGGAATAAGAATGGCCGGAGGAACTCAGATGGAAGCTGATAAAAAGAGCAATTTAATAGAGATTATTGATAGGAGCACAAGTGACCTGCACAATCGGATAGATATGCAGCGACATATCCTGAAAACCGTTATAGAGAAAAAGACAAATAGGACTGAGATATGCCCTGACTGTATCTTTTCGGATTGTCCATATAAGAAAAGATTAAGAGAGGTTTTAACTGAGATTATAGAGGTTCTGGAAGATACCAAACAGGCATTTAAATCAAAAAAACTGGAGGTATTGCGGAAAAGATTGATGCAGGTCCTGGCTGAAAGTTCATAGCTTAAAATCTCAGCGGAAGGCCCTAAGGGATGTCTTACGGTCCCCGCATGATCCCGAAGCATCGGGACAAGGGCGGGGAAAGTGAAGGCGTAACTTGAATAGAATCAGGTTACGCCTTTTGTTTTTGAATTGCTGAAAAGGAAAGGAGTGAGAAAGCTATGAGATGATTTGATACACTTAGAGGCAGATGTGAGACACATATACTAAACAAATTTTCACAAAAGAAAGGAGCTGAAAGATGGAAATGCTTATGAAAAAATTGTTTGTATCAGTTTTCTTATTTATCTTAATGGTTTTCGGAAATTTAGCTTTAGCATTCGATTTAAATGAAAAACTCTCTATTGAAGGTACTTTAACAGGTGTCTATCAGTATGGCGATTTTGACGTCGAAGGAATGGATGACAAAGATAGGGGAGCAGCAGTTCTGGATCTCGGAGTAAACTTCCATCCAACAGAAAGAGATGAATTTCAGGTGACACTCAGTTATGCATCTGGAAATGGATTGAACTACTTAGAACTATTTTCTCTGGCACCTTATGCAGACGATCTCGAAGATGATCTTAAAGATATAAACGGTAGGAACAGGGATTATCTGCTTGAGGCATGGTATAAGCATACATTTACCTTCACTAAAGATACATCGCTCGGGATAACATTCGGGATCATAGATTCCACCGCATACATAGACGATAATGCCTTCGCAAATGACGAAGTCGCCCAGTTTATGAATGACATATTTGTCAACAATACACTGGCGAACTTACCTTCCTATGACATCGGAGGTATTGCTGAACTGGATATATCAAGCTTTTCCTTAAGGGGTTTAGCAATGAGTTCAAAAAATGAGGAAGGAAGGGAATACAATTATTATGCATTGCAACTCGGATACAAACTTGATACACCAATAGGTGAAGGCAATTACAGAATCTATGGCTTTACAACAAACAAAAGATTCTTAGACTGGGATGGCACAGGTGAAGAGAGTCTCCAGGGTTTTGGAATCTCAGCGGATCAAAAATTAAGCGAAATAATCGGGGTATTTGCAAGACTGGGATGGCAGGATGATGATGTACAGATTGACCATGATGCCGTCTACTCAGGTGGACTGAACATAAACGGTAAACTGTGGGGAAGAGAAAATGACGAGATAGGTCTGGGCTACGCATACCTAAATGGTGCAGATAAGGGAGATATAGATAATACCAATGCAATCGAGGCCTACGCCAAATTTAAAATCTCCGATTTCAGCGATATAACCTTTGATGTTCAGTATGTAAACGATGAAATAAAACATAATGAAGATAGGGACGGAGTTATCTACGGGGTGAGGCTAAATGCCTATTTCTAAAAATCAACCAAAGAAAGGTGAAGTCCATGGGTAAATTTAGCGGAGGAATCTGGGCAAGGTCTTCATCATCATTTTTTGAGAGTGCTTGATAAACCT
>JBFMAM010000193.1:0-4064 GCA_040755805.1 Nitrospirota bacterium | reverse complement strand
ATTGAAAGCCTAAAATAACAATCGTTAAGAGAGGAGGCAATGTCGAGGTAGCGTATTGTCTAATAAACGACCCTTCCAAAATATTCTATAGCCCTTGCGAGCTCCCTTTTTTCCTTTGCATATTCTTCTATAGGTACATTTTTTATAACAGCATCCCATGCCTGCCTTATGCTCCTCGCCCCGGCCTCCGGACCATCGGGGTGGGCATAGGTACCTGCACCTGACAGGTGTAGAAAATCATAGTGTCCTATCTTCCTTGCATTCACAGGGGCCTTACCTGCCCATTGACCACCTGAGCTTACAGGTAAGGAATCCTTAATGCCATCGAGCTCCAACGTGCATGCACGCATGTTCCATAGGACTTCGTCATCGGACTCATAGAGCTTGCCCTGGATAGCGCCACAATGAATCTGGTCCGCACCACAGATACGGAATAATTTTGTGAGTGCAGGAAAGCTGATTCCTATATACGGGCTTCTCGACCACATCGGTGCAAAGTCTCTATGACAGTGGATAGGCACCTGTGTGTATTCAGCAAGCTCTCGCATTGCCTCAAGGCCTGCGGTTGCAGCATTTATCATTACACAGTTTCCACCACCTTCCACAACTATATCGTGAAGCTCCTTTATCCTGTCCAGCCTATCAGTGATATTGAATGCATACATCTTTTTTTCACCTGTCTCTTCCTCTGCATGTTTAAGTAAGGCCGTGACCTTTTTAACACGATCTTTTATGGAATTATACGAGCTATCAGCAAGCAGTTCATCGTCCTTTATGAAATCCAGACCTCCCTTTGCACCCTCATATGCTAACTCTGCAAGCCTATCCGCAGGCAGCCCTACACAAGGCTTGATGATAGCACCTATGATCGGTCTATCATAGATATTTAAGATATCTCTGCATCCCTTAATGCCGAACCTTGATCCTTTAAAATTCCTTAGAAATGATTCTGGAAATTCCAGATCCATCAACCTTATTGCTGTAAAGGCACCCATCTCGTAGAGGTTCCCTGCGACAGCAGTGAGAAGATTCGGTATCTTTGGACCGAAATTTATATGAGGAAAGGCAAGCCTTAAGACAGCAGCTCTTATCTGCATACCGAACTCAGACATGGCTACGCCCGTGGGAAGATTCTGCCTAAATTCACCTGGTACGGGATAGATCCCTATTACTTTTATCCCATGTCTTTCTCTAAGGTAGTCTGTCTCATCTCCAACACGCTTCCATGTTCCTGTTGACTGCTCTGCAGCAAGGGCGTTAGCAGCCTCGTATAAATCCATCGGAGTTTCGAGATAATAGGTTGCGATAATATAATCTTCATCATTTATTGCCTCTGGAAATCTTATTAAATCTCGTTTAAAACTCATCAATTCCTCCCTTTAAAAAAGCCTTACCTCAACAATCTCGCCTTTTTCTACTCCCAGTTTCCTCAGGGGAATCACAGCCGTTCCATCTGCCTTTATCAATGTTGTAATAAGACCTGATTTACCGAGTACAGGTACAGCCCATATCTCTCCTTCCCTTTCCTCAAGATAAACCCCTATATGTTCTTCTCTACCCGGACTTGATGAAATGTTCTTCGCAATCCTCGCCCTGATAGTTCTTTTCTCCTTTTCGAATCTATCCTTATTTAATCCCGAATTTAATCCCGACAGACTTTTTAAAACAGGCATAATAAATACCTCAAAACATATGGTAACAGCTGCTGGATGTCCTGGAAGACCATAGATAGGAACGCCATTTACAATGCCACCTATTAATGGTTTACCGGGCTTTAGTGAAACCCCATGAAACAGAACACCCGGCCTTCCAAGGTCATTTATCACCTGTGCTGTAACGTCCTTTTTGCCAACCGAGCTACCACCTGAAATCAATACCATATCTGAATCCTTTAAAGACTCTTCGATAACATTTCTTATGATACCGTATTCATCATTGAATATACCTTTTAATAGAGGGATAGCCCCTGCATTTAAGATTAGCCCTGCAAGATTATAAGAATTTATATCTCGCACCTGTCCACGCCTTACCGGTTTGTTAGGAGGGACTATCTCATCACCTGTTGATATTATTGAGCACTTAGGTTTTTCATAAACCCAGATATTATCTATACCAAGGCCAGCAAGTACCCCTATATCCTGTGGCCTCAATTTATGGCCCATCTTCAGTATAATCTCACCTTTCTTTACATCCTCCCCTGCCTGTATCACATTTTCGCCAGGGGCAACAGGTTTTACGACCTCTATCATTCCCTCGTCTACTTGTTGTGTATATTCAAGCATGATAACTGCATCTGCACCCTTCGGAAGCATTCCGCCCGTTGCGATCTTTGCAACCTCACCTTTCTTTAGTTCAAAATCAGGCTCCTCACCCATTAATATCTCGTACCTTACGTTTAGGTACGCAGGTACTCCCTCTGTGGCACCAAAGGTATCAGAGGCATATACTGCAAATCCATCAACTGTAGAACGGGCAAAATCTGGAAGGTCTTCTGGAGAAAAGATCTCCCTTGACAAGATTCTTCCATATGATTCTTCGATTCTTAATCTTTCTTCAGAAGGGAGTTTGTGAGAAAGGTTGCTGAAGATAAGCTCGAGGGCCTTCTCTACAGTAATAACCTCTTCTCTGCCGAGCATATCCCTCATCTGTTTTACCTTTATTGAGCCTTAATGATAATTTTTGTCAAGCGCTCTTTAGTGCTATTCCTTAACATAACCAAATCACCAAACACCAATAACCAAATTCCAAATAAATTCCAATAACCAAACAATAATAATCAAACTATTTGATGCTTTTGTATTATGGTTGATTATTGGTAATTGAAACATTGGTTATTATCTGGTTATTGTGATTTGGTTATTGGGTATTAAATCTATTCATTGCTTTATCCAGTCCATCCAATAAGATTGAGGTAACAGCATCAGACGCCCTTTTGATAGCCTCTTTTATTAGAAAAACCTCATCCTTTCCGAACCTCCTAAGGACATAATCTTCGGCAGTAATACTCGCGTCTTTTCCTATCCCTATTTTTAGTCTTATAAAGTCTTTAGAACAGATGCTCTGTATTATTGACTCAACACCTTTGTGACCTCCTGATGAACCTTTTCTTCTGATCCTCAGTTTACCTGTCTCCATGTCGAGGTCGTCATGAATGACTATGAGGTTTTCTGGCCGGATGTTAAACTTGTTTAGTATATTTTTGACAACAATACCGCTCATGTTCATATAAAGAAGAGGCTCTATAAGCAACATATTCTCTCCATCTGTAGAGCACCTTCCTATTCTGTATTTACCCTCTTTCTCTTTTAAGTCTATTTCATATCTGTGCGCTATTTCCTCAATAACCATAAAGCCGATATTATGTCTGGTCCTCGAGTATTTGCTGCCGGGGTTCCCAAGACCTGCTACAACCCACATGAATAGTCACCAGTCATTAGTCATCAGTCATTAGTCTAAAAACTAATAACTGAAAACTAGTAACTTAATTAGGCTTCCTCCTCCTTCTTACCTTTCTTTATCACCTCGGGCTCTGTAACCTCAGGGGCAGCAACCTCAGCAGGTGTCACCTCCTCAGCAACAGGAGCTAAAACATTAACTATAACTTCTTGAGGGTCGGTGAGAACCTTTATGTCTTCTCCAAGTTTCAGGTCACTAACATGGAGAGATTGGCCTATTTCAAGCCCTGAGATATCTATTTCGATGTGGCCTGGTATCCTGTCTGGAAGGCATTCTACCTCTATCTCTCTGAGCAGATACTGTAGTATCCCTCCATCCCTCTTAACACCTATCGGCTCTCCAACAGTAGTTACATGGACAGTAACCCTCACCTCTTCTGTAAGTAAGACCTCAAAAAAATCTGCATGGAGTAATTCCCCCTTAGTAGGTTCGACCTGATAATCCTTTAGAAGTGCAAGCCTACTTTCGCCATCTGAAAATTGAAGGTTCGCCATAACCTGTTCACCAGCAGTTGTATTAATGAACTGTGCAAGCTCCTTCTTGGAAAATTTTATAGGGATGGTCCTGCCTCCCCTGTAAAGAATTGCAGGTATCATATTTTTTCTTCT
>JBFMAM010000192.1:0-4085 GCA_040755805.1 Nitrospirota bacterium | reverse complement strand
ACCCTGTTATTGCAATAATCTATATGCCTGAAACTCCTGTTATGGCTAAAATACAGTGTTTGAAGTCAGTCAGACATTTATTCATGGATGTCACTAAAAGTGAAGTCCTCTGATAACGAACAAAACTTGAATAAATGCTTGATGTATCTATATTTAGTCTGTATGATTAAATAAATTTATGCGATAACAGGGTTAAGTTTTTTGTTCTTCTGGAGGCTTAATGTATTTTCAGGAATTGATTCTAAGACTTCATAAATTCTGGTCAGAAAAAGGCTGTATACTACTTCAACCATACGATATAGAAGTAGGTGCCGGTACATTCCACCCAGCAACGTTCTTCAGGGTTTTAGGGCCAGAGCCGTGGAGAACAGCCTATGTCGAGCCGTCGAGAAGGCCAACTGATGGAAGGTATGGAGAAAATCCAAACAGGCTTCAGCACTACTATCAGTACCAGGTCATCCTGAAACCATCTCCACCCGATAGTCAGGAGGTCTATCTCGAAAGCCTTTCTTACTTAGGTATAGACCCGCTCGAACATGATATAAGATTTGTCGAGGATGATTGGGAATCACCTACCCTCGGCGCCTGGGGTCTCGGCTGGGAGGTATGGCTCGATGGAATGGAAATCACGCAGTTCACATATTTCCAACAGGTTGGAGGTATTGACCTTAAACCTGTTTCACTTGAATTAACATATGGACTTGAAAGGATCGCCATGTATCTGCAGGGAGTGGATAATGTATTTAATCTTTTATGGTGCAAAGGCATAAAATATGGAGAGATACACCATACTGGTGAAGTAGAATTCTCGAAGTACAATTTTGATTATGCTGATACAGAACTCTTATCGAAACAGTTTGATGCCTACGAGAAAGAGTCAATCAGACTCAATGAGCTCGGACTTGTGCTTCCATCTTACGAGTTCTGCTTAAAATGCTCACATACTTTTAATCTCCTTGATGCAAGGGGCGTCCTTTCTGTTACGGAGAGGACAGGATACATTGCGCGCGTGAGAAATCTTGCCCGGCTCTGTGCAGAGGCATATTACAAGCAGAGGGAAGAGAAGGGATTCCTACTCCTAAGGCAAGTGGAAGGTAGGAAGTAGGAAATGGGAAGCGAAGAAATTCATAACTTCTCAGTTCTCACTTCTCATTTCTCACTTCTTCTGGAGATAGGTACAGAGGAGATTCCCGCAAGGTTCCTGCCAGGAGCAATCCAGAGTTTAAAGGAAAATGCTGCCACAATCTTGAATGAAAATTATATCGAGTTTTCAGAAATAAAGACCTGTGCAACACCGAGAAGGCTTACACTTATAGCTACTGGATTACCAGAGATACAAGAGGATCGTGTAAGAGAGGTATTTGGTCCTGCAAAAAAAGTAGCCTTTGATGCAAAAGGCAATCCAACAGAAGCAGCTGTAAGGTTTGCAGACTCTCAGGGTATAAATGTAGAGAGTCTTATTGTTAAAAAGAGGGATAAAGGCGAATATGTCGTTGCAGTAATTGAAGAAAAAGGAATATCTGTCAAAGACCTCTTACCAGAGGTATTAAAAAGGATCGTCCTTTCGATACGCTTTCCGAAGACTATGAGATGGGGAAACGGTAGCGTGAGATTTGCCAGACCAATACACTGGTTGTTAGCCATGTTTGGCAACGATGTCATTCATTTTGAGATTGATGGAATAAAAAGCAGTAACATGACAAGAGGGCATCGTTTCCTTTCACCTGCTGCGTTCAAGATAAAGGATGTATCGACTTACAAAAATCTTCTTGAAAACAATTCTGTAATTCTTGACCAGGATGATAGAAAAAAGATAATCCTCGAGGGCATCAGGAGACTGTCCACTCAAATAGATGGAAGAGCCGTAGAAGATGAAAAGCTCATCGAGACAGTTAATTTTCTTGTTGAATATCCTGTCCCTGTGCTATGCACCTTTAATAAAGAGTATCTGGAACTGCCAAAAGAACTACTCATTACAGTTATGAAGGATCATCTAAAATGCTTTGCTGTAGAAGATATCGAAGGCAGACTCATCAATCACTTTATCATCATCAGCAATACAAAAGAAGAAAATTCAGAGATAGTAAAGATTGGTGCCGAGCGGGTCATAAAGGCAAGGTTTGAGGATGCAAAATTCTATTTTGAGGAGGACAGAAAGAAACCACTCTATGAAAGGATAGAGGAGCTCAGGAAGGTTACCTTCCAGGAGAGGCTTAGAAGTCTATATGAAAAGACAGAACGGATAGTCTCCATCGCAGAGCTTCTTACTGAGAGGCTTCTGCCTTCAGCAAAGGATAAGCTCAGTCGTGCTGCATGGCTTTCAAAAACAGACCTCATAACAGGCATTGTTAGGGAGTTTCCTGAACTACAGGGAATTATGGGTAAATACTACGCTATACATGATGGAGAAGACAGTGAGGTTGCGAAGGCATTAGAAGAGCAGTATCTACCTGCATATTCGGGTGGAAACCTCCCACAGACAGAAATTGGAGCCCTCCTCAGTATAGCCGATAAGATAGACCACATAGCTGCCTTCTTTTCTATAGGGCTTATACCTACGGGATCTGAAGACCCATTTGCCCTGAGAAGACAGGCACTTGGAATCATAGCGATAATGTTAGACTGGGGCTACAACCTGCCTTTGAAAGATTTGATACACAAGGCCTTGCAAAATTTAGCAAACTTATTCCCCTTCCCCGAGGAATGGGAAAGATACAAAGCCGAGGAAAAAATAGAAGAAAAAATCTCCCAATTCTTCGAGCAGAGGTTTGAACCCGTTTTTTCAGATCTTGGGTACAGCCCTGACCTTATACAGTCAATCCTTCCATTATCACTTGATGTACAATTAAAGGACATAAAGGAAAGGCTCGATGCTATACAGAAATTCAGAGAAGACATAAAGTACGACGGTTTTCTACTCGCAATTAAGCGTGTGAATAATATAATTCCGAAAGTATCCCGATGCATCAGGACTGAGTTAAAGGTAGAGTTCCTAATAGAAGAGGCTGAGAAGATGCTCAAGGATAAGCTCGATTCTGTCAGGTCTGGTCTCACGGGCCTGCTTAAATACAGAAAGTATTACGATGCAATCGATCTTATCTCCTCACTAACAGCTCCGATTAATCATTTTTTTGACAATGTCCTTGTGATGGATAAAAGGGATGAGATCAGACTGAACAGACTGGCATTGCTAAAAGAGATATGGAGAACGGTATCAACCCTCGCAGATTTTTCAAAGCTTACTGCCAGACAGTAGGGGCGAACAGCCGTTCGCCCCTACTTATCTAACGTCCTCGCACGTATGACATTTTCATCTTCCTTTATGAGCCAATGGCTCATTAAGTTTCCTGCGAAAGCAGGAATCCAGAGGTATGGGTTAAAATAACAAATGACAAATAAGGAGTGGTTTTTAGCTTTATATTACAGAGACTTCAGGCTTTTCTTGTTTGGCCAGCTTATTTCACTGTCAGGCACATGGATGCAGTCTGTTGCACAGGGATGGCTTATATACAATCTGACAAAATCACCCTTTTATCTCGGCCTGGTTGCAGCCGCTGGATCGCTACCAATACTTTTATTTACTCTTGTAGGTGGCATAGCAGCGGATAGATTCAGGAAAAGAAACCTCCTTTTGATAACTCAGGCATTATCAATCATACCAGCCCTCCTTCTCGGCATACTCACAGATATTAATTTAATTGCTGTATGGCATGTTGTCTTCCTGGCAACACTTCTTGGCTCAGTCAATGCCTTTGATATACCTGCGAGACAGGCATTTTTAGTCGAGATGGTGGAAAAAGGTAATCTTATGAATGCTATAGCATTGAATTCGGCTGCATTTAATGACGCCCGCATAATAGGGCCTGTTACAGCCGGAATGACAATTGCCTACATAGGACTTCCTGCATGTTTTTATCTGAATGCGTTAAGTTTTATTGCAGTCATAATCGCCCTTTCGAAAATGAAACATTCATGCCGACAAATCGGCACAAAGGGGAATGAAAATTGAGCATAGTATATGCTTTCTTGTATATATTTTGGGTAAGGGATAACATAATCCAAAACAATAACAAGGAGGCACTACA
>JBFMAM010000191.1:0-4092 GCA_040755805.1 Nitrospirota bacterium | reverse complement strand
CAAAATAGTCCAGTAAATCTCAGGTGCTCTTAAATATTTCCCGCCCCATTTATTTATTGCCAGAATATGGCATATGAATTAACTCCTTTTCCACAAGCTCTGCCTGTTCTTCCTCCTCTGGAATTCCGATTCCTTCTAAAAGTAATTCTCTCCTGTCTTTAGGTGATATACGATAGTCATCAGTTACAGTGCGTTCCTTTGTGTTCTCAATTTCAAGGATTGTGTCAGCTTTTATGACTTCTTCAAAGGGTTTTTTGAAGGCAATGAATTTCAGAAGAGATTGCTTTTTTTCAAATCCCCCCTTCCCCTTGCCCCCCTTTTCTAAAGGGGGGATGGGGAGATTAATGACATCTGTGGAAGATGGTCTTTTTATGAGAACTATGACTGTATTGACATCCGCCTCAAAGGTGCGTCTGGCGATGTTGTCAATGACATATAGCGGCTCCATCCTCTTTAAAAGAAACTCCTGTAGCACTGCTCCATAGCCTACATCAAGCCATGAATTAGAGTTTATGAAGCAGAATGTTCCTTTGGGCTTTAATAAGGCAAGACCGTTATAGTAAAAATACACATAAAGGTCGCTCTTTTTATCAATCTTTAAGACATTACCCCAGTGTATATATGAAGAATTTACGAGTTTTTCTTTATATAGCTTTTTCCTTTCCCTCCATTCATCGGAATCATAATCTTCTTCCCTTTCAAGAGGAAATGCTATCTGCTCCTGTCTTACATAGGGAGGATTTCCAAGCACAATATCAAAGCCACCTTTCTCAGCAAAAACCTCTGCAAAATCAATTTCCCAGAGGAAGTAGTTTTTCTTTTTACCTGCACCCATCAAGATTTCTTGAAGTCTCTTCTTTTCCACAACCAGCTTTTCAATTTCAGTCTCAAGTTCCTTTGTCTTTTTTCTTCCCGCCTCTTCTTTCTCCTCTTCTGTCTTCAAAAGACCGATCTGTTCTTTAGGCATGGTTTCTAATTCCTTCTTACTTGCCTTTATCCTCTCATCAATTCTTCTAATATCATCTTCCAATATATCTTTTAGTAGCTCATGCTCTATATCCTCTATCTCTTTTTCCCACTCATGCCTTGCACTGCTGAAATATTCGGCCTTCTTACTTTTTATTTCTTCAATCTTGTTCCGTAATACTTCTGAAATCTGGTCAATTTCTCCCCTGAGAGATAGCTGTTTTCCACCGATTTCCTCTACAAGGCTATCACCCCACCTCATCTTGAAAGTAAAGCTGGGGAGCAGCGGTTTATTGTATATGTTTAAATATTTCTCATCGGTCTCTATTATCAGAGATAGCCATAATCTGAGTTCCCCCACCATAACAGCCCAGTCTTTAACATCGACTCCGTAGAGATTTTCTGATATGACTTGATTTTTTAACTCAAAAAGATTCCTTTCCTTCTTTTCAACAGCCGAATATAAATTTTTGAATATCTCCACAAGGATATTCATCATGCCCACAAGGAATGATGCCGAGCCTACTGCGGGGTCAACAATTCTTAATTTATGTAGGGCTACAATGATTTTTCTCAGGTCATTGTCGGAAAGACCTTTCTGGATTCCCGCCTTCGCGGGAATGACAGAGGGGGAGAGGATCGTCTGGGGTTCAAAAACCAAAGGGATGAGTTCCGATCTCGATAGGCCAGTTTCTTCGGTAAGATATTCAAGGAGAGATAGCCTGCACATAAAGTCTATTTCCACCCTCGGTGTATAGAATATCCCTGCTTTTCCCCTTTCCTCTTCTGAAATAAGGGACTCGTAAACCTTTCCGAGCATTTCGGGATCAACTGCCACTTCAACCTCTAAAGGTGTATCCTCCCGAATGGTAAAGTTGAATCTCTCAAGGAATCCCTTTTTTGAATCAAAAGGGTCAGAATCAAAGAGAAGTTGAAAGATTTCATCAGGTAATTGAAAGCCTATCTTATCGAGGGTATTCTCTATAAACAATCCACCGTTTAAGAAGGGCATTATGACAAAAGACTCTTTTATATCTTTTGGCAGATATTGGTCTTTATGTATATCTGCATGTTTACCTGGGCCCTGAAAGGCATTGAAAAATAGCTTGAAAAGCCATTGAGAGTAGAAGTTACTTTTTTCGGTCTTATGTTTTTTGTAACTTTCCCACAGATTCTTTATATATCTTTTATCTTGAACATAATCCTTCCATTTAAGCCATCCCTTTTTCTGGACAAAGAACAAGAACATAATCCGTGAAAGTAACTGCTGGGCAAAGGAATGCACCTCCTGAGGTGTTGCCTTCTCCTGGGAAGAAAGAATATCTTTTATACTCTCGAGGGCAAACTTATATGCATTGAAAAATTCCTTTGTGACCCGTTCAACATTGAAAGCATTTTTATGTTTTTCATAGATAATATCTGGATGCTGTTCTAATGGAGTTATCCTGATATTTTCGATAACTTCTTGGTCTGTGTGATAGATGTATTCTCTATCAATGGTTAGAGTTTTCAGCTTGAGTTTAGCCTTACCTACCTCTAAAGCAATGCGCTCAGGGTTTACAAATGCTATCTCTGACCAGTCTTTAGTGAATACAAAGAGGGTGTTTACCTGAGGGAACCTGCTGTTAAAAGACTCGATAATGTTTCGATAGTTTGTGCGGGTAAGAGCAGGAATTTTAACAAAGTAGATCTGAAACCTTTTTTCATAGTCAGAAAGAATATAAAAATCCTCGAGAACTTTCTTAACGCTATCCGGGAAACCAAAATCAGGGATATATAGGAGTTTTGCCTCTGCCTTATATCCGAGGCTATTTATAAAAGCTGCAAGACTACTGATTGAATCTCTCCCTTTTAACTCTGCCATTCTTAATTAATCACTTTACACATGATTATATCAAAACCCGTCTCTTGTTGAGTACTGTAAGATTTTGGCAGTTATAAAGAGTATGAGAAGCTTAAAACTCCTTAAATTTTAAACGGTACAGGTATAAATGTAAAGACGAATATAGCGAGTGCAAGCCATCCAAGAAATCTTCTTTTATAATCTAGTGGAAATTCCCAATAAAGAACGGGGGGATGTCTTAAACCAAGAATTAATAATAAAACAGCCCATATAGCCCATCCCTCCCATAATAACAGACCAAGGAGAACCATTATGATTTCAAGTATATTTGAAAGAAGGATGTGTCTGTTACCAAAGAGTGCGTAGGCGATATGCCCCCCGTCAAGCTGCCCAACGGGTATGAGGTTTAGAGATGTTACAAAAAGACCGATCCATCCTGCAAAGGCAACTGGATGAAGTAGTATGTCCTGAGAACCAGGCTGAAAATCAAGAATTATATTGGAAAGTATAGTAAAAAGCAAAGAATCTCCAAGACTGAGAGCTCCTTTTGTTTCTTTAATCGGTACAACCTTAGAAAAGGATAAACCTATAATTGATACTATAACTGATATGATGAAGCCTGCTATAGGGCCTGATACGCCGATATCCAGAAGTGCCTTTCTTGTAGCAATCGGAGACTTCATTTTGATAAATGCCCCGAATGTGCCAATAATTGTAGGGGCAGGGATAAAATATGGAAGCGTAGTCTTTATATTGTGTTTCCTTGATGCAAAATAATGTGACAACTCATGGCTCAGGAGGATTACCATTAGCGTCAATGCAAATGGAAGCCCTTTATAAATCTTTTCTGGTTCTTTTAAGAGGTTTACACCGGTCTGCATCGCCCCTGCGAGCAGCGTAGAAGCCAGTGTAAGGATAAAAAGGATAAGATGTAAAAAAGGGACCTTCTTCATTTCGCTTATTATACTTTAGTATCATATAAAAATCCCCTCTTTACTTGTCTGACTATTTTTGATAGTTTTAATAATAGAGGCTATTGCAAAAGTCTCACCACAGAGTTCGCAGAGCTAAGAGCAAAGGGCTAAGGGCAAAGAGCACAGAGACGGCTACGGTAATGATGCCTGTTTCGTCCAGCGGCTACGTTGTTCGGCTTTTTCATCCGCCTCAGGCGGACCGTTACACGTAACCGATACGGGCCCCGTTAGATAATAATTATTATCTAACGGGGCGGGCTTCGTTGCCTTCCGTCTAACGTATGCATTGCTAATAGCTCTATGCTCCGT
>JBFMAM010000190.1:0-4156 GCA_040755805.1 Nitrospirota bacterium | reverse complement strand
TAAAGGATACCATATTAACGAGGTATTTATGGTCAGATATTGGGTGGCTAAGGGGAAAGAAACTAAGGATTGCTGCTGAAGATTTTGCTGGAAATAGAAGCGCAGCTATTTCTAACTTCCTTGAAGAAAAGATAATTCTTTTTAAATGGGACAACCAGTTTGTATCAGAAGTAATCCCTGCTTATCTGGAAAATCCAGGGCTTCATTCCATTTGGGGCCTGGAGACCATCAGGTTACCGATTGTCAGTATGAATGTACAGTATTGGACTAATAGACAATGGTTTGACGCTTCACCCGTAGTGAATTCGCCTTCCGGTATAGTAAATTTTAAGTGGGATAATTCTATTTTCAACCCTGAGGAAGGCTATGCTGTAAGGATAAAGGCTGTTGATATCCTTGGACAGGAACACTATTCAAATACACTTTACACTGTGTCAATATTTTCTATCAAATCAACTTGCAATGAATTGGTACCAGTAGTTGCCGTGAATTACCTTTTTGAAAAATTGGCTCTACTGAAGTTTCAGGTGCAAAGCGACAACGATCCAAATTATTCTCAATGGACAGATTATGAGGTCTATGATTCCACAAAAGGAGATACTATACAAGAAGGTATATTCGTTCCTCCTCTTCCTAATCTCCAATTAGGAATGACTTACAAATTAAAAATGATAGGAATCGGTTTGAGTGGGAAAATATATGGAGGTGATATAACTCAATATCCACCAACTTGCCCTGTCAAAATTTCTCTAAATGTGAGCTACGATGAAACAGGTTGTGGACTTATATCGGGCATGGCATTGCTCTCAACAGGTATTAAAAAATTAAGTGGTAATGTCTCTTTTAAAACTCTAAGCTATTATATCCAGAAACTCGAGGGTCTACAACTTTTACGTCAATTTGATCTTATCAGAGAAGGATGGGGAAGTGTAACAGTTGATACCTCTAATATGCTTGAGGGAAGCTATCCGGTTAAGGCTGTTCTTACATACTTAGACTTAAATGATAATACAAGCAAGGAAGCATCAGCTACCAATACCCTCATTGTTGATCGTGTCCCTCCAACTGCCCAGATAACCTATCCTGGTAAGAATCTTATGCTTTGTCCTGTCAAGGTAACTGACCCAAAAGGCGACTGGTATGGGATACCTGTTGAAGGTATAGCATGGGATAATAATAACGTAAATCGATACGAACTTTATTACGGCATTGGTGATAACCCTCTGCAATGGATGCCGGCTACAACCAAGAACTCAAAAGGTGAAAGCATATGTATAGCAAGAAATGGCCCTATCAAAGGCCAGCTTGGTATCTGGGATGTAACGAATCTAAAGGGAACAACTTTCTCACTTGAACTAAAGGTTGTGGATGTTGCAGGGAATGTAAGCTGTTACATAACGAGCTTTTCCATAGACAATTTAATAGAGATAACAAATCTCAATATAGACAAATCCCTCTTTTCACCAAATGGCGATGGGATTTTAGATGATATGAATATCAGCTATCAAATTGATGAATATGCGGCGGTGGATGTAAGGGTATTTAAATTATTCCAAAGGGCGGATGGCTCTTATGTCCTTGATTCAATGCCTGTAAGGACAATCGTATCAGGACTTCAGCATCTTAGTGGTAGTGAGAACACATCATGGGATGGAAAAGGTGATTCTGGAATGGCTGTGGCTGATGGTAAGTATGGCATCGCAGTCTTTGCAAAAGATTCCTGTGGCAATACTAACATGAGGTGGTTATCTATAGAGGTTGATAACACTCCACCCATAGCCATAATTAACTATCCAAGGCCACCTGATATACTCGGCAATATCGTTGAGGTCAAGGGCACTGCAGATGATCTGCATTTCCTGAGCTATACCCTTGAGGCAGGTCAGGGTGATAATCCTGATACATGGGTTCTCATCTCATCAAATACCACTCCTTTAAAAGAAAACATCCTCGGCAAGTGGAATACATTCGGTCTCGAGGGAAAGTGGACATTAAGACTTACAGCAATTGATACCGTTGGTAACAAAAATACAGCGACAGTCACAATTGATCTTGGCGCAAGGAAAAACCTTATCAAAGACCTCGATGCAACACCAAAACTCTTTTCACCAAATAATGATGGAAAACTCGATACCGCAAATATTAATTATGAACTTACCGATGCCTGTGATGTAAAGTTTGAGATATTTGATTCAAGTGGTACAATTAAAAAGAGCTACACAACCACTACTTCTTCGGCTGGAACCTATACATATACCTGGGATGGTAAGGATAATACAGGTGCGGTAGTATCTGACAGTATTTATAGCATAAAACTCACTGCTGTTCTTTCATCCAATCCCTCTGTCACACAGGATGAGGCCATAACTGTTATTGTTGATTCCAGTCCACCAACCGTTGACATCAAACAGCCTGTAGATAATTCCTATATCAAAACCGATGTTTCCGTGAACGGGACTATCAGTGACAAGAACCTGGTTGAATATTCTGTTATATATACAGGAGATGTAGGCTCAGTACTTCTTGATAAGGCTAACCAGAATAGAGAAAACTACACCTTTGGGATAATCAATGGACCTCCTGAAGACGAGTATTCTCTTAAAGCCACTGCCAGAGACCTTGGAGAAAACACAACTGAAAAGAGTATAGCCTTTACCATAGACAGAACCCCTCCAAAAGTAACCCTTGATACACCAAAAGAAGGTGAATACTATGGCTCTGACAAGAACACAATTAACATTACAGGCACTATAGTGGAGAGAAACCTTGAAACATACAGTCTTAGATACGGCTTAGGAGATAATCCGTCCGCCTCAGGCGGATGGACGGATTTACTGAGCGGAAACACAGTCCCAACTAATATTCAACTATTCTCATGGAAGGTAGGCAAAGGCGATGGTATCCCTGATGGCATTTATACATTATCACTCTATGTAAAAGATAAGGCAGGCTCGGAGGCTGAGGTTAAGGTTAAGGTTAAGATTGATAATACACTGCCAGAAACATCAATAACATCGCTGAGAGATGGGGATTATGTCAAGACAGCAATCGAGATAAAGGGGACTGCTTCAGATTCGAACCTTGATAAATATACTCTCGAAATCTCTGAAGGCATTTGCAGCAGTGCATTCAAGTGGGCTACTATCAAGACCTCTACCACTTTAGTAAAGGATGGGCTGCTTGCCACATGGCAGACGCTTCCACCTGATGGGGATTACTGTATCAGGCTAACAGCAATAGATAAAGTCGGAAACAAGGCAGAGGCAAAGGTCAATATAAAGGTGGATACACATCCGCCAACAGCGCCTCTGCTTTCAGGTAAGATCGAAGACAAATCAAATGCAAGGCTCAACTGGACACAAAATATAGAGCCTGACCTTGCAGGCTATAACCTCTATCGTGACAATCAAAAAGTCAATACAGCACTGATAAAGGATATTAATTACCTTGACCAGAACCTCAAGGAAGGGATTTATACTTATACAGTTATTGCAGTAGACCTTGCAGGATGGGAAAACGAGTCTTCTAACGAGATTAAGATTACAATAGACTTAACAGGGCCTGATGCGAGGATTCGCTCTCCACAAGATGACTCAAAAGTTAGCAGCTTTGTTGATATAAAAGGAACGGCCTATAGTTATAATGACTTCAAGCAATACAGGGTTTATATTGGCCAAGGCCCAAACCCATCTCAATGGAATCTTATAAGGACATCACCTGTACCAATACCTTATGGCTCACTGGCCCAATGGAATACCTTTGGCCTTTCTGAGGGATTGTATTCTATCAAGCTTGAGGCAGAAGACCTCACAGGCAATATTAATTCTCAGCAGATAATCGTTACAGTAGACAATACACCGCCAGCCTCGCCTTTACTTATTTCAGCAACAGCAAGTGGTTCAGATGTCACCCTTACATGGCAGGCAAACACAGAGCCTGACCTATCAGGGTATCTACTATACAGAAATGACCAGCTTGCCAATGTCTCAGGCATTGTGATAGGAGACCTCAAACCATATCTAATAGCCGGCACAACATATCTTGATAAGGTTTTGCCTGATGGAAAGTTTAAATATTATCTTTTGGCAATGGATCAGGCAGGAAATATTAGTGACCAATCCAACACCATTGAAGTGGATATAGACACCCATCCACC
>JBFMAM010000189.1:0-4163 GCA_040755805.1 Nitrospirota bacterium | reverse complement strand
ACGAAATTTGTTTTTTCAATCTCTTCACAGACAGTTTCTTTCGCATACAGATCTTTATATCTGAGGACCCTTCGAAAAATATCTATCGAAACATCGCCGAACTTTGTTAAAGCCATAGCTGCTGCATTCCTTACCTGCCAGTTCTCATCTAAAAGAAGTCCTCCCAACATAGTAGCAGCCTTCTTATACCTTAAATTTCCCAAAGCCTTTGCAGCCTGAAGTCTAACAAACCACACAGAGTCATCAAGCAGTGGGACCACTCGTCCTCCGTCAAAATCCACTGAGCCGATCGTTCCTATTGCGTTTAATGCCTTCGCTCTTATCTCGGCATCCCTGTGTGTTAAATCATCTATGGCAAAATATAGACCTTCTTTGGCTTGCAATGCAGAAAGCACTTCTAAAATAGAGGCTGTAATCTTTGGGTCATCGTGTTTTTTCCCATACTCTATGAGTATCGGTACCGCATCTATACCGAAGTTTATAAGGGATGTCTCTATCGTCTTTCGTGCTACAAGCGATTTTTTAAAAAGATCTGGTAGGTGTTCTAATATGCCTTTTAGCCCTTTTAGCGAGCCTATCTTACTTAAGGATCTTACAGCGACAGATATTGTTTCAGCATCCTTAGTTTTAAGCATATCTATAAGTTTATCTGTTGATGACTTACTTAACATCTTGCCTAATTTATCAATAGCTGATGCCCTGGTTATAATATTTCTGCTTTTGAGTTGTTTTTCATAAAAGGCTATATAACCGAGTCTATTAAACAATTCTTTTGCATTCTCTTTGTATCTCTCCACATTTATCGAATCAAGCAATACGTCTTCTACAGCCCGAAATTTAATAGATTTAGGGGATGAAAGGAGATCTGTTATCTTCTGAAATCTGAGATAATGAAGGAGACTTTTAAGTTTTTCTCTATAAAATTCCCTTTGCTCATCTAATTTTTTGTATTTCCAGCTATGAAATACCCTTCTCAGGGCAGCGGCAAACAGAATAATGAGTATTAAAAATACTACCGATAAAATAATTGCTATCAGTATCAGCTTAAGGACATCTTGCATTTATGCTTATCACCTCTTACAACAAACCCGTCAACTTCAAACTCAAATTTTTCCTTACCCATACCATCCGTAATAATTGAATAAGCAAAGATTATGCCAATAGTAATGTTATGGTTATAAGTGGCGGACTTCTTAAATATACTGGCGCAGGCGTACAATAAAGTAGGTTTGCTAAGCTAACTCTAATTTTTGGCTAAATTCAGGCTGAATAAACCCAAATGTTGCATAAAAAGACTGGCAGATGTGCTGAAAAAGCTTTACCAGCGACACCTTATAGACCTTTAGTCTGGCCAGCCAGCCTCTTTGCAAAATGCACTATAGGTTAAATGTACAGTCATGTGTATCAGAATAAAATCTTGTCGCTTTGTAAAGGTTTTTCAGCTCGTCTGCCAGCCATATTGGAAATAAGTTTTGCAACTGTTGAATAAGGTATTAGGAGATTTCGGCAAAAAATTAGGCATCATGGGGGCGGGACCCCCGATAGAGATTTATCTCTAAACGGGGCGAGCTTTCTAACGGGGGTTACGGTATGAATCAGGATACTTCAACCTTTATCTCTTTAGGCTTTGCCTCTTCCTTCTTAGGAAAGGTTATCTCGAGTATCCCGTTCTTGAATGTGGCCTTTGCCTTTGAGCTGTCAATCACGGTTGGTCTCAAGCTCTTTAAAGGGACTCCATTTTACAATGGACATATCCAACACCTCCTTTCTTTTATTTCAAGATGCACGATGCATGATTCACGATGCAGGATGCGATAACACTTTATCCTTTTCTTGTACCTTGCATCTTGTATCTTGCATCCTGTATCTTGGTTTATTATGCTTCTACCTCAGCAGCCATCTCCTTTCTGAATATAATTTTATCATCTTCAAAATCCACCTCAACCATGTCACCCTCTTTGAATGTCCCATCAAGGATTTTCAGTGCGAGGGGATTCAGTATCTCCCTCTGCAGGGCCCTCCTTAATGGCCTTGCACCATAGACAGGGTCAAAACCTATCTCTGAGAGATATTCCTTGGCATTATCTGTCAATTTAATATCAACATTCTTCTCCTTGATATATCTCTTCATCCTGCTCACCTGTATCTCTACAATCTGCTTCAGGAGATCTCCTGTCAGAGGGTTAAAGATGATGATCTCATCCACCCTGTTAAGAAATTCAGGCCTGAAAAATGCCTTCAGGTCTTCTATTATCTTTTCTTTTAGCTCCTCATTGGTACCGACCCAGTAAGCAGCGGGTCTCCTTAACCTCTCTTCGAGCATCTCCTGTATATGCGTACTCCCTATATTTGATGTCATGATAACGACTGTATTTCTGAAATCAACTGTCCTTCCATGGCCGTCTGTAAGCCTTCCATCATCCAGGAGTTGCAGTAGAAGGTTGAAGACCTCTGGATGGGCCTTCTCGACCTCATCAAACAGGACTACAGAATAAGGCCTTCTCCTCACAGCCTCTGTAAGCTGCCCTCCCTCCTCATATCCTACATAACCTGGAGGTGCACCAATAAGCCTTGATACAGTATGTCTTTCCTGATATTCAGACATGTCTATCCTTATCATTGCGTTTTCATCGTCAAATAGGAATTCTGCAAGTGCCCTCGCAAGCTCTGTCTTCCCAACACCAGTCGGCCCCAGGAATATAAAAGAGCCAATGGGTCTGTTAGGGTCCTGAATGCCCGCACGTGCCCGCCTGACGGCATTCGATACCGCCTCAATCGCCTCATCCTGTCCAACAACCCTTTGCCTGAGACGCTCATCCATATGAAGCAGCTTCTGAATCTCGCCTTCGAGCATCCTGCTGACAGGTATCCCGGTCCATTTCGAAACGACCTCTGCGATATCCTCTTCATCCACCTCTTCCTTCAACATCTTCCTTTTCTTTTGTGCCTCGGAGAGCTTTTGGTTCTCCTCTTCGAGTGCCTTATGTAGTTCAAGTAATCTTCCATATCTGAGTTCTGCTGCCCTTGTCAGGTCTCCTTCACGCTCTGCCCTCTCTGACTCTATCTTTGTCTTCTCTATCTGTTCCTTATATTCCCTTATCTTTGCTATTATCTCCTTCTCACTCATCCACTGAGCCCTTAATTCATCACGCTTCACCTGGAACTCTGCCATCTCCTTCGTTATCTTTTCGAGCTTCTCCTTAGAATCCTTTGAATCCTCTCTCATTACAGCCTGTTTTTCTATTTCGTGTTGCCTCAGCTTTCTTTCGATCTCATCGAGTTCTACCGGCATGCTGTCTATCTCCATCCTGAGTTTCGATGCGGATTCGTCAATAAGGTCTATCGCCTTATCAGGAAGGAACCTGTCTGTGATATACCTGTTTGATAGGACTGCTGCGGAAATTAATGCCGAATCCTTGATCTTGACACCATGATGAACTTCATATCTTTCTTTCAGGCCGCGCAGGATTGATATCGTGTCTTCTACAGTCGGCTCCTTAACAAGGACAGGCTGGAATCTCCTTTCGAGCGCAGGGTCTTTTTCTATATGCTTTCTGTACTCATCAATGGTTGTGGCACCAACGCACCTGAGGTCTCCCTTCGCGAGGGCTGGTTTGAGCATGTTCGATGCATCAATCGCACCCTCTGCTGCACCAGCACCCACAAGGGTATGGAGCTCATCTATGAATAAAATAACCTTACCCTCTGCCTGTTCTATATCTTTCAGAACCGCTTTTAATCTCTCTTCAAATTCTCCTCTGAATTTCGAACCAGCAACAATAGCACCTATATCGAGTGCAACCACCTTTTTGTCTTTTAATGTCTCTGGTACATCACCTGCAACTATTCTCTGCGCAAGCCCCTCTACGATTGCGGTCTTACCAACACCAGCTTCACCAATAAGTACAGGATTATTCTTTGTCCTCCTCGAGAGAACCTGTATTATCCTCCTTATCTCGTCATCCCTTCCAATCACGGGGTCGAGCTTTCCTTTTCTCGCAAGCTCTGTAAGGTCGCGGCTGTATCTCTTAAGCGCTTGATATGTATCTTCGGGTGCGGGGCTTGTCACACGTTGTGCACCCCTTATTTCTCTCATTGCTGGAAGCACTTTATCAGCAGTTGCTCCATATCTTTTTAAGAGATCGGAACCCGGTCCACCTATT
>JBFMAM010000188.1:0-4172 GCA_040755805.1 Nitrospirota bacterium | reverse complement strand
AAGGAGAAATAAGCCATTTATTATCGGATTTGCAGCAGAGACAGGTCCAAAGATTGAAAGGGCAAGAAAGAAATTAAAAGAAAAGAATATAGATATGATTGTATTCAATGATATTTCAGAAGCCGATTCAGGGTTTGATGTTGATACAAACAGGGTTGTTATTATTGACAAGGAGGAGGTAAGACTTCCACTCATGAGCAAGGACTCTGTCGCAGATGCAATATTAGACAGGTTTGTTGAAATCAGAGCTTGACTTTTTTTGCTGTTTTATTGAAAATTTGGACATATTATCCTAAATGTTGCATAAAATAGGAGGCAGATATGCTGAAAAACCCTTGCAATTCGACAGTATTTTATTAAGATTCACATGACTGCACTTTTAACCTTAATACATCATGGACGAAGGCTGGCAGGCTATGCAAATGACTATGCGGTGTCTCAGGGCAAGCCTTTTTCATCATATCTGCCTCCTATATATTAAGAAAGTTTTTGCAACTGGTGGGTTATGTCACTTGAAGACATCGAAAGATTAAAGGAAAGGGTAAATAGAGACCCGTATTCCAAGCTCTTTGTCCCACTTGCCGAAGAATATAAGAAGGCAGGAATGCTCGATGAGGCCATAGCTGTCCTTATTAAGGGCATAGAAAGACAGCCTGGATATATGAGTGCGCGAGTTTCCCTGGGCAAGGTATATCTTGAGAAAGGAATGCCTGATGAGGCAAGGGTAGAATTCGAAAATGTTGTTAGCGCTATACCTGACAATTTATATGCCCACAGGAAGCTGGCCGAGATTTACAGAGACCTCGGTGAAAAGGATAAGGCGGTGGAAGAATTTAAGATAGTATTAAGACTGAACCCGTTGGATGAAGAGGCAGCGAGGAATCTCGCAGATCTCAAGAGGAAATTTACAGTTCAGCCCCCCCAAGTCTCTCTCAGCGAATCAGACTTCTGTATCTCTCAGGGCAGGTATATGGAGGCTATGGATATGTACAGGAGACTTCTCTCGATAGAACCTGGCAATATGCGTGTGCTGCAGCGCGTCGAAGAACTGAAAGCCCTTTTAAAACTCCTCGGTAAGGACAAGGAGAAATTAATAGCAAGGCTGAACAGTTTTCTCGATAGTATTAAAAAAAGGCGCGATGAGATACTCCAGAATCCCTAATCCGAATAATGCAGTTAACCACAGAGAGCACAGAGGAAGATATTAATAATAAAAGAAAAATGACAAGTTTTTTGTTTCTCTGTGCACTCTTTTATGCTCAGGTATTTTATTATTATAGATTTTAGAATATTAGCACACAGAGAAGTATATGAAGAATAAGGTTTTTAAAAAATTAAAACATATCTCTGAGAACTCTGTGGTTTAAAGATGTATTTTGGGGGTTAAATAGAATGAAGGTCTTAGTTATCCACGGTCCTAATTTAAACCTACTCGGTAGAAGGGAGACGGATATTTACGGTACTAAATCACTCGATGATATAAACAAGGATATCCTTTCTCTCGCCTCAGATATTGACATTGATGTCAGGACAGTACAGCTTAACAGTGAAGGAGAGATAATAGATATTATTCAGAAGGGAGACTATGATATCCTGATTATAAATCCAGCTGCTTATACCCATACGAGTATAGCAATAAGGGATGCCATCGTAGCAATGGGTAAACCTTCTATAGAGGTGCATCTAACAAATATCTACAGGCGAGAGGAATTCAGGAGGAGGTCTTTCATAGCAGAGGTTGCTGTTGGGCAGATAAGTGGCTTCGGCCCTGATAGTTATCTCCTTGCCCTTAGGGCTGCAAAGAACATCCTTACTAAGTGAGTGATAATAACCAAATTCCGAGCACCAATAATCAAATAAATTCCAATAACCAGATAAATTCCAATTACCAATATCCAAACTTGGTGATTGAATCATTGGTTATTGTAGTTTGGTCATTGGTAATTATTTGGAGTTTGGGATTTGGTTATTAGAATTTAATTTATTGAGTTATGATTAAAATACCCGTTACCCATTATTCGTCGCGCGTTATTAAGATAAAAGAATCCCTTAAAAGAAGAAGGATTGATGGCTTCCTTGTAACCGATATAAATAATGTTCGATATCTTACTGGTTTTTCAGGCTCATCAGGCCTCCTCTTAATCACGAAGAAGGAAACTTTTTTTATAACTGACTTTAGATATAAGGAGCAGGCAGAAAGAGATGTTAAGGGCCTGGATATTGTTATAGAAAAAAGAGACTTTATAAGAGCCATAAAAAATCTTTCTGAAAAGATCGGTATAAGAAAGCTTGGTTTTGAGTCTTCTATATCCTATGAATTTTTTAAAAGGTTATCTAAAAGGGATCTAAGCTCGAAGGCTTTTAAGGGTCTTATAGAAAGGTTTAGGGCTGTAAAGGATTCTATCGAGATAAATTCAATCAGGGGGGCAGTGAGGCGTGCAGAGGCCGCCTTTCTTGAAGTGAAATCATATATAAGACAGGGGATGAGAGAGAGGGCGATAGCTCTGAGACTCGAAGAGAGATTGAAGAAGAAAGGCTGCAGGCATATTCCCTTTGATATAATAGTTGCATCAGGCCCGAATTCAGCCATGCCCCATGCAAGGCCAACTGAAAAGAAATTAAATATGGGAGACCTTGTAATTGTGGACTGGGGAGGAGAGGCTGATGGTTATTTCTCGGATATGACCCGGACATTGCTCATAGATAAAGGAGATAATATCAGTAAAAAAAAGGAGATTTATCGACTGGTATTAGAGGCAAACAGGAAAGCCATTTCTCATATTTCCCCAGGGATAGAATCCAGAAAGATTGACAGTACTGCAAGAGATATTATAAAAAAAGCTGGTTATGGTAAGTTCTTTGGACACGGAACTGGCCATGGAGTCGGCCTTCAGGTCCACGAATCACCACATATAACATGGAATAAAAAAGAGATTATTAAAGAAAATATGGTCTTTACGATCGAGCCAGGTATTTATGTTCCAGGACTTGGTGGAGTGAGGATAGAGGATATGGTAGTGGTAAAGCCAGATGGCCCTGCGGTGCTGACCAGCCTTCCAAAAAAACTCAACCAATTTCTCACCACCTAAATTCAAATCAGGAAATTAGAGTTGATGGAAAAAATTGTGGAAAATGCTAAAATACTGCAATTTATATTGGAGGTATTGGATTTGATTTCAACGAGTGACTTCAGAAAAGGTCTCAAGGTAGAATTTAAAGGTGAACCCTGCGAGATAATAGACTTTCAGCATGTGAAGATGGGAAGGGGTGGAGCTATAGTCAGGACAAAGATGAGAAACCTTAAAACAGGGGCTGTCCTCGAAGAGACCTTCAGGTCAGGAGAAAAATTAGAAACCCCGGGGCTTGAAGAAAAGACCATGCAATATCTATATGCTCAGGACGAGTTGTATTACTTTATGGACATAGAGACTTATGAGCAGGTTCCGCTTATGCATGCTCAACTCGGTGAGGCAAAAAAATTCCTCAAGGAAAATATGACAGTCAAAATCCTGTATCATAAAGATATGCCGATTAGTGTAGAGGTTCCGACATTTGTTGAACTCATAGTTGTAAAAACAGATCCCGCAGGTTTTAAAGGAGACACAGCTTCTAGTGGTGGCAAGCCAGCAACATTAGAAACAGGGGCTGTGGTTAAAGTCCCCTTTCATATAAATGAGGGAGAGACCATCAGGGTAGACACAAGGACATCGGAATATATAGAAAGGGTAAAATAATGGAACTCGAGGATTTAAAAGAGCTTATCAAATTTCTCAAGGAAACAGACATTACTGAACTGCAGTTAGAAAAAGATGGCACGAAGGTAAGAATCAAGCGGGAGAAACTCCTATCCTCGATAGAGGTGCCTGTGCAGAAATCTGCAGGTTTCTATGAAAAGATAACACGGGAGACAGAGGAAGAGACACAGAGGCTTATAACTGTAACCTCACCAATTGTCGGCACATTCTACAGGTCGCCTTCGCCCGATGCATCGCCTTTTGTAGAAGTAGGTGTTAGGGTAAAGAAAGCCCAGGTCCTCTGCATCATAGAGGCAATGAAGCTCATGAATGAGATAGAGAGCGAGGTTGACGGAATTGTTGTAAGGGTCTTAGTGGAAAATGGACAGCCTGTAGAATACGGAGAGCCGCTATTTCTCATAGAGCCCATATAATCTA
>JBFMAM010000187.1:0-4180 GCA_040755805.1 Nitrospirota bacterium | reverse complement strand
CAATCAGCCCTTCTCGTAGCCTAATTATTACACCTTCATCAGTAATATCTGAATCATCTGCAGCCTGTGGGTCACCAAAGTTAATATAAAGCACATCGCCCTCAGCGTCGTAATTCATGTTAACTTTTTCTAAGATATCTACTTTTGCCATAGAATTTTCCTCCTTAAAAGTTTCTCAAATCTCGAGATAAAAAATGCCGTGATTACAAAACCTTCACCGTTCAACTCTCTATAAACAACACATAGATATTTAGGCGTTTTCGGCGCTATCTCGCACCACCTCATGGCAATCAACTCCCCTTCCCATCCCTGGACTATGTATTCCGGATCCTCAATTATCTTTTTAATTTCATCGGAGTAATCAGTTCTTTGTGCAAATTCTTTATGGTCAGCCAATATTTTATCAAACCAGATCTTTCTTGTGAGTCTAATTTCTTTCCCAAATTTAGACCGGACCACAAAAATATTTTGCAAGTTTCTTAGTCTTTTCCTTTTAGAGAATTTTTTATATTATAACACTTTCCCAAAAGGGGCGAAGTCTGAGGCAAAGCAAGCTATGGTTTGACCTTTTTCTCTTGAGATTTGTAAAGGGAGATACCGGCAGGAGTTCAGTCAATACTAAACGGTGCTCCTTATTATCTCCGCTATCTTTATTATCACAGATTCTTCAAGTTCTGGATAGATAGGCAGTGAAAGGACTTCTCGGGCTGCCTTCTCAGCAACGGGGAAATCCCCCTCTTTATAATTCAAAAAATTTAACGCCCCCTGTAAGTGCAGTGGTACTGGATAATAGATTACAGATGAAATTCCATTCTCCCTCAGCCGATTCTGTATCTCATCTCTCTTAGGGCTCATGATTGTATACTGCTGAAAGACATGATATGTGCCTTTTTTCTCCACAGGGCACCTCACTTTATCTGAAAGGAGTTCATTGTAGAGTGCTGCATTTTGTCTTCTCTTCCTGTTGTATTCATCGATGCGCTTCAGCTTCACAAGAAGGACCCCTGCCTGTATCTCATCCAGCCTGCTGTTAAATCCAACCCTCTCATAGATATATGAACCCTTAGAGCCGTGGTTCCTCAATTTCCTTATAATATCAGCCAATCCAGAATCATTAAGGACTATTATTCCTCCATCTCCGTATCCACCTAAGTTTTTGCTCGGATAAAAACTGAAGCACCCTGTATCCCCAAAGCTCCCAGCCTTTTTGCCATTCAGCTCAGCCCCAAAGGACTGGGCACAATCCTCGATCACCCTCAGATCATGCCTTCTTGCTATATTTGATATCTCTTCCATATCAGCCATATGGCCGAACAGATGGACAGGCAGAATTGCCTTTGTCTTTTCCGTTATCTTTGCCTCTATCTGACTTACATCTATATTCAATGTGTCAGGCTCGATATCAACAAAGACAGGTGTAGCGCCTGAATAGAGAATTGCTTCAACGGTAGCAAAAAATGTGAAAGGTGTTGTGATAACCTCGTCTCCTTCTCCAATGCCAAGTGCATTAATTGAGAGGTGAAGGGCATCAGTACCTGATGCAACACCTACAGCCTCTGATACACCGTGATAATCTGCTATCTTTCTCTCAAATTCAAAGACCTTTGGGCCGAGTATATACTGGGTGCTTTCGAGTACCTCTGTCATAATATTAAATACCTCATCTTTAATCTCATGAAATTGTTTCTTCAGATCAACCATCGGAACCATCTTTATCTCCTTGATTTTAATTATTTAACAAATAAAAATTATAGCATATCCCGGAAAGTAAACCCCGCACCTCACTTTCGCGGGGTGCGAGGACTGTGCGGGTGGGGCTTTCTGGGGGTGCGGGGTAAAACCCTGAACAGATTGTTTCCAGAATTGCCGATACGCTTTATTTGCCCTATATTCCGAAGAGATGCCGAACCCGAAAAATACAGTTGAACTTACTACAATGGTAGGCATATAGGCATCAAAACCTTTACAAAGCAGAATTCGGCTGGTATTAGTTATCAATATATATTACATGAAAACATGCAGGCTTACTTTGAAAACATTCCGCCCACAAAGGAGCCAGTAGTGACTGAAAAGATTTTCTGAGGTGGTAGCAGTTGAGAAGAAAAAAACTCAATCAAATAATGCAGTCAGTGTATCTGCTTTTTCCTCTATAAATTTAGCCATCTCTTCCTGTTCGTTCTTCAGTCTGAAGAGTTCGTCTGCAATATTCAGTGCGGCGAGGATAGATGCCTTCACAGGCGTGATGTTGGATGAGGAGTTATAGACCTCTCTAAGCTTTTCATCAACATAGGATGCGAGCTTCCTGATGTACTCTTCAGGGGCATCTCCTTTTATATTATATCTCTGGCCCAGTATATAGACCTCGACAGTTCCCATATCTTTTCACTCTAAAAATCCCCCCTACCCCCCCTTTACTAAAGGGGGGTGAGGGAGGATTATCTCTATTGTTTCTTGTGTTGTTATAGGGTATATTTGTTCTACTCTAATTCGAGTGTTTCGAGTTCCTTGAGGAGACCCTCAATCTGGTTTTTTACCGTGTCCTTTTCTGACTTAAGCTGTTCGAGTTCCTGATTTTTCTCGTCGAGAAGCCCTTCGAGTTCTCTTATCCTGCTCACCATAAATGCCTTTTCTTCCTTAAGAGTCTTGACACTCTTAATTACTGTTGCAATCTTGTCCTCGAGGTTCTTGAGTTTTTCCAAAAGCATAACCTCCCTTCTTATATCTTTGGATTGTTCCATAAGTTGGTTGTCATCGAAGAGGGTCTTCTTCAAAATCATTGTGTCTAAGATAACAAATATCTGAACTGAAGTCTACCCCGTTGTTGCAAAAACATCAAGGCTTGTCAAATCTGGATGTTTGCCCTTTCTCTTTGCATCATCGGATAGAAAAAGGCATATACCAATTTAATTTGGACTTCAATGCAACTACGGGGTCTACAGATTTCCTAAAGAAATTTCTTTTGTACTGTCATCTATTGGATAAATGCGTTTATATTCAAAAAGGGAGGTTATAACCCTCTTTACGTAGTTCTTGGTCTCACTGTAGGGGATGTCTTCAATAAATTCATCTGCAGATCTATAGTTTCCCTTTTGTAACCACCTTTTCACAGCCTCTTCTCCTGCATTATAAGCGGCAATAGCATAAGTGTAAGAGCCGAATTCCTTAATTAAGGTGCTCAGGTAATATGTGCCGAGGTGAATATTGTCCTTATAATTGTAAAGCTGGTATGCAGTGCTTATTCCTAATTGCAATTTGCTGTTAAGTCGGTATGCAATCTGGGGCATAACCTGCATAAGACCGAGGGCACCTGCAGCAGACATAGCCTTAAGATCAAACATACTCTCTTCTCTCACAATCGAAAGAACCAGAAACGGGTCAACACCATATTTTTTAGAGAGTGCTTCAACTGTATCCCAGTATGCGAGCGGGTAACAGAGATGATTTAGCCTTTCTCTGTATGGTATCTTCGTTGCGAGACTGGCCATATGTTTATATTCCCCAAGCTCTTGAAATTTTAAGCCGATATACAGGAGATCCTCTATTAAGCTGATAGTTTTTGAAATTTGGATCAGCTCTAATAGAGCCTCTTTTGATAAACCGAGTTCAAAAAGCGCTTCCACACGGTCAATCTTTTTTGATCCAACAGGGATTCCTCCAATAAAGTTTGTAGTAGTCTCAGGGAATTTCTGGGTTTCATTTGAAAATCCCCCTTCATCCCCCTTGACCCCTCTATATCCCCCCTTACTAAGGAGAGAATTAAAAGGGGGTGTACTCGATCGTTCAAGAGGTCTTTTAGTCCTCACATACGACATGATACTGTAGAAGTCACCGTCCTTTTTCATAAGCGCATGGTAAATGTCAAGGGCATTCTCTCCAGTCGCCTCAAGGCTACGCGCCTTCCAGTAGAGATATTTAGTATCATTGTAATTATTATATAGCTTCGTAAATATATCCGATGCCTTCTTGTATTCTCCTGTGAGAAAGTAGGCCCATCCAATACCCCATAAGGCATCTTCAGTTTCTGAAGGATATTTTTCTATAACATCCCGATACATTCTAATCGCTTCTTCATTCTTCCCATTCTTTCTCCTGTCAGAGGCAACTGTAATAAGGATGGATCCGGCCCTTTTATCTTCTATCTTCAGAAGTTCGTGGAGGGCAGAATCGAATGCCTTCCTTT
>JBFMAM010000186.1:0-4185 GCA_040755805.1 Nitrospirota bacterium | reverse complement strand
AGAGAGGATGTCTCAAATTTAGTAGGAGAGGTTGAAGAACTTAGTAAAATTATTAAACAATGTATGAAGAAAGAAGCAGAAGAAAAGATTGCTTCTGCTAGGGGTGCAATTGATACCTACTTCCGCAAAATAATCCAAAATCCGGGTTTTCAAATTCTCAATATTAGAGTAAATGAAGATAAAAGAACAGGTATAAATATTTATACTTTTGAGAACCAGGATGGTAAGGATCCTGTTCCTATCTTTAGTCAAGGAGACTTGAATAGCATTGCCTTGTCCATTTTCTTAGGATTGGCTAAAACAGTCAGAGATTCCCATCCTTCCAGGTTTATCTTGATGGACGACCCCTCACAAAGTTTGGATTCACAGCAAAAGGCGCGTCTTGTAGAAGTTATTAACGAACTTAGTGGGATGAAAAATATAATTGTCTCCACCATGGATGATGAATTCAAACAGCTTTTAAAAGATAATATTACGAAAGCAAAAACTGTGTATATGTTTTCTGATTGGATGCCAGATTCGGGACCAAAAATCGCAGAGGAAATATAATTATGAAAATGGAAACCCTTAAACTTTTACAAAAGTTGCAAAAAAAGTTCGGTGTCAGAGGCAGGCCTTCCGGTCCTTTTGGTAAAATTGTGCAAAAACTACTTGCAGTTAGTTTCCATGAAATAGGATTTACAAATATTGTAGAGCGGGGTGTGCAGGGTGTCGACATCGATATAACGGGGACCCCTAATCAGAAATTTGCATTTGAGGTAAAAACTACAGAAAAATTATCGATTTCCCTGTCCTCTGATAATGTAGATGCCCTTCGTGACCGTACCAAAGACGGATATTCATCAGTCATAGCGGTTTTGCGATTATCTCCTCTTGAGGACTGGATTTTTGCAAAAATTCCGATAGATGAGGTTCCGATAGGCGCGGTGTTGATTGAAAGTTTAAGGCGATATCGAATGAAGGATTTGGAAAGTCAACTGTCTACAATATTCGATAAAATTGTTCAAAAACATTTTGATGGAATAATGAAGAGAGGTGAACAATACCTCAAAGAGCAATTGAAACAAGCAGGAATCACAGCCAAGGAAGATTAGTTTTATTTGTTCACAACCTCAGACAGTAGGGGTATCTGTTTGAACTCCTCAGAGAGTTCTTCGGATACTATAAAGGGTATTATTCCCAGCTTCACGGCGCCCTCCAAGTCTTCCTCGCCAGTAGCCCGCGCTACAAGATGCTTCTTGTCTTTCAAGTCGAGGGCCTCCAGTATGGCGTCGAACATGCCTTTGGGAAATGCATAAACGAAAAGATGGCCTTCAAAGATGCTGAATATGGGCCTGAATTCTATGACAACTCCGCCGCCGAGCTTTTTTATTGTAAGCATCTTTGAATCGAGGAGTTTCTCCATTAACTTCCTCCTCGCATTCTCGGACGCGCTGAATATCTTTGCAGCCTCTTCAAACAGCTTTGGCACAGAATAGGTCATCAGCGTTCTCGAGACGTCGAGTCTGAACCACCAGAGATCATAGCTCAGAAGGGATCTGCGCCTTGCGACCTCGCTGCAATTTCCTACAAACATGTTTCGTATATACAAAAGGTTGGGATGATCGTAGATAGCCGAGGGCTTCTCGTATGTGCACTCCTCTGAACTCGAATAAATCTCGGCAATCTTTTTGCCTCCCAAGTCCCTGTTGTAAAAAGAGACCATCCTATTCAACATCTCGTCGTCGATGCTGAGACCATAGAGCAGTATCTCTGTCCCCTCTGCCTCCTTGCTGGCCTTGCCCATTAGCACAAATATGGGCGGATTATCTGAACCCTTTGGGATTACAACAAACTTAAAGACATGACGCTTCGTGAATATATAAACAGGAATGCCGCTGAGTGCAAAGTGAGAAGCTGCAAGCTTCAACCCTTCGCCATAGTAGCCGCGCATCCAGCACTCTTTGTCCGTCCCCCCTATAGATAGTGCCTCAACCTTTAGCCCCCTACCCCTGTCAATGATCCACGTACCTATGTTATCCTTTTTAATGTTAACTTCGGGCTTTCCAGTGGTAAGCTCCATTTCATCTAGCGCGTTTTGAAATAACTCTCTGAGGGATTTGAACGTATCGAACCCGCGCTTTTCAATATAATCTTTTGTAATGCCCAAAGGAACAACCGCATCGTAATTGACTATGAGTCCCTTCAGCTCCGCTGATTCTTCCACCGCCTCTTGCGCTGACATCTCATCAACCTTTTTCAAGCTATCTATGGATAGCACAGAAGCACGCATGACAGAAGGAATTTCGTATTCCGAGTAAACCCCGTTAGAAAGCTCGGATGAAGCTTTAAAACCCGCCATGTATTTTTTACCCCGCCCCGTTAGATGTTTCCTATCTAACGGGGCCAGCCCTTTGGTCGGGGCTTTCTTTCTAAAGTGGTAAATATCGTTTACCATAAAATCACTATTTTCTTCAGGTTAAATTCTTATCCTTCTTAGGTATATTAACTTCACCTTTTGTGATAGAAACCCTCTACATAATAGAGTAATATTAATGATAGAAGCTTATCAATAAATTAATTTGGCAGCAATGAAAAAAGAAGAAAAAGGGTATCTTCAAGCCCAAAGAGGCAAGAAGGTTATTAGAAGCCTGGTTAAAAAGCTCAGTGGAAGGTTTTCTGTAGCTCTGGGCATTAACCTTTCTTCAGGTGATTCAAGAGAAATATTTAAATGGTTCCTCGCATCCATCCTCTTTGGCACAAGAATATCAGAGACCATTGTGATAAACACATACAGGGAGTTTGAAAAGGAAGGGGTCCTTTCCTCCGACAATATCCTCAATAAGGGGTGGGATGGTCTTGTAGAAATCCTTGATAGAGGTGGCTATGTGAGATATGACTTCAAGACAGCCACAAGGCTCCTTGATGTGAACGGAACCCTGATGGATAGATACAGGGGAGACCTAAATATCCTGCACTCATTAGCCTCAGATCCAAAAGACCTTGAAGAAAGACTCAAGGCTCTCGGCAAAGGCATCGGAGATGTAACGGTCAACATCTTTCTCAGAGAGATGAGAGGAATATGGCAGAAGGCAAAACCCCTTCCATCAGAACTGGTTATCATGGCAGCAAGAAAAGCAGGTATCATTCCTAAAGATCTTAAAGACAAAAGGGAGATTCTGGAGTTTTTAATGAAGAAATGGGCCGATGAAGGCATGAAGATGAAAGACTTTCCAGATTTCGAGGCAGCCCTTTTAAGACTTGGCAAAGATTTTTGCAGAAAGATGGCCTGTAAAAGATGCCCGTTGAAAGAAGCTTAGGGTTGTATTAACTACTCGAAGCTTATAAATCTTTTTGGATCTATCCTCCTCGCTACCTTTGAAGGAATTAAACCCGCTGATAAAGTGGTTAGAAACAGAATCATTGTTACAAAAGAGAGATAAAGAAACGGTATTTTGAAATGTACTTCCCATCCAAATGAAATTTTATTCACCACATGTATAAAGATTATGCTCATGAGTGGGCCCATGATGGTTCCTAAAAATATGCCGGTAATCCCTACTATCCCCGCAGAAAGAATGAGGGCATGCTGTATCTGTTTCCAGCTTCCACCTAAAAACCTTATAATGCTTATCTCCCTCTTCCTTTCAAAAACAAGGGCTAACAGTGTGTTTATCACCCCTATCAACGAAACAATAATTGATATAAGTTCGATAGCGTATGTAATGGCAAAGCTTTTGTTAAAGATATTTAAAACCCTTTCCCGCAGCTCCTTATTATTCATAATCTCGAGGGAATATTGATTTAACAGCCTTTCTTTCAGTTTATGGATAAATTGATTAATATCTACACCTTTTTTTACATAAATACTTATCTGTGTTGCATCATCTAATCCCCAAAACTCCTTTAACCACTTCCTGTCTATATATATGAAACCTGATGTTGTAGAATAGCTCGAAAAGATATCGTTTATGGTAAATGTTTCCTTACCTTTTGGTGTTTTGAGCTCTATTGTATCGCCTCTTTTCAGTCCATATTTTGTGCTCAGATAATCAGAGATACCTACCTTTTTGCTATTTTCCATTTCTTTTAGACGTTCTTCTTGCTCTCTATCAAAATATTTTATTCCTGAGTACTTTCTCTTAACTTCTACGTCTGCAAAGGCTGCTATTACCTTCCTGCTGAATAGTTCCAGTTGTAAGGTCC
>JBFMAM010000185.1:0-4187 GCA_040755805.1 Nitrospirota bacterium | reverse complement strand
TATAGCAGGCATTGCTCTTCGGTGCATTCGCAACGTAAATGGTAGCCTGTGCGAGGGGTATTCTTGCCTCTGGCATGCCAATAAACTCCACTGACCGTAAAGCAGAAGTGGCAATGACAAGAGCCATTGGGTCAGCATTTCCCACGTCCTCTGAGGCACAGATGACAATTCGCCTTGCAATGAATCGAGGATCTTCGCCTGCGTAAAGCATCTTTGCGAGATAATAGATAGCTGCATCTGGATCTGAACCACGCATGCTCTTTATAAAGGCAGAGATTGTATCATAGTGCTGGTCACCTTTTTTGTCATAAACTATATGCTTCTTCTGAATCGACTCCTCTGCGATCTCAAGAGTTATCCTTACCTGACCGTTGTTATCCGGGGTTGTTGTCAAGGCAGCGATTTCTAATGCTGACAAGGCCTTCCTTGCATCCCCATCAGACATCTCTGCAATATGATTTAAGGCATCCTCATCAGCTACTATTCCGAGATTTCCAAGTCCACGCTCTTTATCCTCGAGGGCTCTCCTCATTATCTCTAATAGTTCTCCCTTCGCAAGTGGCTTAAGTTGAAACACCTGACTCCTCGAAAGTAAAGTTGAGTTTACATAAAAGAAGGGGTTCTCCACTGTGGCCGCTATGAGCGTTATATTGCCTTCTTCGACGTCAGGTAACAGGGCGTCTTGCTGGAGTTTATTAAACCTGTGAATCTCATCGAGAAAGACTATGGTACGGGTACCCTCAGCCTTTCTCATCTTAGCATGCTGTATAACCTTTCTAAGTTCATCAAGCCCGATAGTAGCTGCATTGAGCCATTCAAAATCTGCCTTTGTCCTTTCAGCAATTATTTTAGCGAGGGCTGTTTTGCCGGTGCCGGGCGGCCCATATAAGATTAATGATGTGATCCTATCTGCTTCGATAGCCCTTCGTAGGAGTTTTCCGTGGCCGAGGATATGTCTCTGTCCGACATATTCATCAAGGGTCCTTGGACACATACGATATGCAAGAGGTGGGATAAGATTTTCTTCTTCAAATAGTTCCATATTTTATGTTCGCTGATGTGGTGAGAAATTTTCAAGCTTCACAAGACTGTAAGTAATTATCACTAATTCCATGAAGGCTGGATATAGTATTTTCGCTCATTCTCCCCTGTGGAGTAGTAAAACTTACTCCACAGGGTCCGAGGCTTTTGCCTCTTGATTTTTATGGATATCCTATCTGACCATCGACAAAAGAAACCGCTCAAATACTATATCCAGCCATTTATCACAATACGAAAAAAAGAGAGACTTCCACAGGCTGTTTAGTGAATGATATACTAATACAAACGCATTAAGTAAGTTTATCTACCCCTCACCCTAACCCTCTCCCACAAGGGGAGAGGGAACTTTAAAATTCCCCTCCCTTGATGGGAGGGGATAAAGGGGAGGGTGGACAATGTCAATTTATTAAATTCGTTTGTATTATTTAACCTTTTAGAAAAGTCTATAAGTGTTACAATTTTCAAGTATATCAGGAGGACACCATATGTTCCATACAGCCAACCCAAAAGAAATTATTGAGGGAAAGATCACGGATGTATATTTCGAAAGGACACTGAGGATTCTTAAAGAAAAAGGGGTAAATCCTGTTGTTAAGGCTGAATTCTTTGCTAAAAGCCTTCCCCAAAACTGGCCCTGGGCTTTATTTGCCGGACTTGAAGAGGCAATGTATTTAATGAGGCATCTTCCAATTAAAGTAAGGGCTATGAGAGAGGGGACAGTCTTTTATCCCTACGAGCCTGTAATGGAGATTGAAGGAAGGTACCAGGACTTCTGTATTTATGAGACCGCCATCCTTGGATTAATATGCCAGGCATCGGGGGTTGCAACAAAGGCTGCGAGGTTTAAAAAACTTGCCGGCGAAAAGCTTGTTGTCAGCTTCGGTGCTCGCAGGATGCATCCGATACTTGCTCCGATGATTGAAAGGAATGCCTATATTGGAGGATGTGATGGTGTTGCAGTTGTCAAGTCCGGTGAATTAATTGGCGAAGACCCTATGGGTACTATGCCACATGCCCTAATTATATGCTTTGGCTCTACAGTAAAGGCCTTGAAGGCCTACGATGAGGTTTTAGAGCCAAAACTAAAAAGGGTTGCCCTCATTGATACATTCCTCGATGAAAAGTTTGAGTGCCTTAATGTAGCCGAAGCCCTCGGCGGAAGACTTTTTGCAGTCAGGTTCGATACGCCTTCATCAAGGAGAGGCAACTTCTATAGGATCCTCGAGGAATGCAGATGGGAACTGGATACAAGAGGATATAAGCATATAAAGTTCTATGTAAGCGGTGGGATAAAAGAAGCAGATATACCTGTTTTAAATCCTGTTGTTGATGGTTACGGTATCGGGACGTCCATAAGTAATGCACCTGTTGTTGATTATGCTATGGATATCATGGAAGTTGAAAGAAAGCCTTTAGCTAAAAGAGGTAAGTGGTCAGGCAGTAAAAGAGTTCTCGTCTGCCGCAAGTGCGGGGAAAGAAAGATCGTGCTTAATGATAAAAAACAGTACCTCAGCTCTTGCGGCCAGAAGTTCGAGGATGCCCTCTTATCTGTTCTCGACAAGGGAAAATATCTCATAAAGCTTGAACCCCCGTCAAAAATCAGAAAGAGGGTACTGGAGACCTTAAAATACCTTTCCCTTGAGTAATGCCCCTTAAAATCAGATATCAGAGGTCATGCCCTTATTACATCCATGGGCTGGATTTTTGTTGCCTTCTTTGATGGATAGATACCAGCTAGTATACCAACCCCCACTGATGCAATGAAGGACAATATGAGTCCTGTTGGGGAGACTGTAAATGGGAGTCCTGAAAGCAAAAAGATAATAATAGTTGCAGCAAGGCTTATTATTGCCCCTACCGTCCCACCACTAAAGGCTATAAAGGCTGACTCAATTAGAAACTGAAGAATGATGTCCTTTTGCCTTGAGCCAACCGCCCTTCTGATGCCTATCTCTATCCTCCTTTCATTGACAATGAGGATCATTATGGACAATATGCCAATACCTCCAATGAAGAATGAAATTCCTGCTGCTATCCTGCCAAGAACTGTTATCATAGACATCGCTTGTGTCTTCAGGGCCATCACATCCTTTAAGTCAATAACCGTAAAGTCATCTTTTTGATCTTCTCGTATTTTGTGCCGCTTCCTTAATAAATCCTCGATTTCAGCCTTAACTGCGGGAATGGATCTTTCATCAATGGCCTGAACAGATATGCTGTTAATGTAAACCTTATTGACGAACCGCCTGAGAAAGGTATTAAGGGGTATAAATATTTGATTATCCTGATTAAATCCCGAGATATCGACACCCTTTTCCTCCATTAATCCTATCACCTGGCATGGAACCCTCCAGATGAGGATATATTTTCCTATGGGATCTTCACTACCGAAGAGGTTTTTAGCAACTTCGCTACCGATGACTGCCACCCTGTTGAGATTCTCATTATCGCTATTAGTAATAAAACTGCCTTCCTTTACGTGGAAGTTTCTCACTTCCGTATAATTGGGCGTAACTCCTACAACAAGTATAGACTTAAGGATCACATCACCATATCTGACAGGGAATGATTTATTGCCTGATGGCGATGTAGCTTTTATAGAAGTTGAACCTAGGAGTATTGCCTCTGAGTCCTCAACTGTAAGTGTGGTGGCTTCGCTCAATAATCTTGCGACGGGTGCAAATCTCCTTACCACACCGCTTCTAACAATAAGAAGATTTCTCCCAAGACCTTCTGCTTCCTTTTCAGTTTTTTTCGATAGAGAATCTGAAAGATTGGATACAACAACAAGGGAAAAGGTTCCAAGAAATACGCCGAGAATAGCCAGTGCAGTTCGCAGTTTGAAATTCAACAGGGATCGCATCGCAATTCTAAGATTTAAAAATATTCTTTTCATCCCCTTACAGCCTCTATCGGCTTCAGGTCTGCTGCCCTTTTCGCAGGTTGCAACCCAAAACCAATTCCTACAACCCATGAAAGGAATAAACCCACAACGAAAGCCTTCCACGAAAAATAAATAGGAAACTCTGCGATTAACATGAGAAGTTTTGAGGATGCCAGGGCAAGGAGAAATCCGAAAAGTCCTCCAGCTGTGGTGATTACTACTGATTCACCAAGAAACTGTAAAAGGATATCTCTTTTTTTCG
>JBFMAM010000184.1:0-4221 GCA_040755805.1 Nitrospirota bacterium | reverse complement strand
ACGCATTACATTGTTATACACCAAAGCACAGCTTCGAGGAATTCTTTTTATTAAAATTTTGAATTTTGACATTTGTTTAGGATTTCGTGCTTCGAATTTAGGATTTCTTAATTATTATGCCTCCACAAGCTGCATGGATATTACCTTCGAGACCCCCATCTCCTCCATTGTTATTCCGTATATATAATCGGCTATGCTCATGGTGGTTCTGTTATGAGTCACTATAATAAATTGTATATCCCTTGAGAGTTTCTGTAACATAATTGCAAACCTTTCTGTATTTGATTCATCCAGAGTAGCATCTGCCTCGTCCAGAATACAGAGGGGTGTTGGTTTAATCAAAAAGCTTGCAAAAAGCAAGGACAAAGCGGTAAGGGCCTTCTCCCCACCTGAAAGAAGATTTATATTCTGCAGTCTTTTCCCCGGAGGCTGAGCAATTATGTCAATACCAGTCTCGAGGATATTATTCTCATCTGTCATGACCAGATCAGCCCTGCCTCCTCCTAAGAGTACTGAAAATACTTCAGAGAATTTTGTCTTCAGTGAATCAAATGCCTCTCTGAGTTTCCTCCGTGTAGTGCTATTTATCCTTGTTATTGCCTCTTCAAGCTCTGCTATGGACTTATTGATGTCCTCCTGCTGCTCTGTGAGGAACTCGTACCGTGAACGCAGCTCTTCGTATTCTTCTAAAGTGCCAAGGTTTACAGGTCCAAGCTCCTGAACCTTTTCTCTGAGTTCAGCAAGCCGCTCTTCATCCTCAGGAGTAAGTGGTTCCACCTCCGCCGTCATAATGTCTGATCCATAGTTTTGCCTTATATTTTCGCGCAGGCTTTCTATCTTCAGTCTGTGTTCAGCCTTATAAATATCAAGTTCCGCTATCCTTTGTGAAAGGGAATCTATCTGATGTCTGAGGAGCTTCAGACTCGGCTCGGTTGTGAGTATTTTCTGATTTTCAGCCTCAATCACTTCTTTCCTTCGAAATATCTCTCTCTTAAGTTCATCTGCATCAGGGATAAGCGATTTTATATTTTCTTCATATGCCTTTAGTTCTGCTTCCCGCTGTGAGATACGAGACTTTACCGAGGAGATCTCTGCTAATAAGGACTCTTTTTTCTGGTTGATCTCCTCTATCTCCCCGAGTGCAGTCCTCTTTTCCTTACAGACTGACTCTATCTTTTCTTTGAGAGATGTTATCGAGAGCCTGAGATCTGTTAGCTCTGCACGGTATTCCTCGAGTCTCGACCTTCTCTGTGTGATTTCATCCTGAAGGGACGCACTATCCTGCTCTATATCTACCATCTTCGAGTCCGTTAACTGGACTTCGGTATCCTTTTCCATGATGAGCTTCTGTATCACTTCCCCTTCTTTTATTAACTGTTCTATCTCTGTAGAAAGGTGAGCAAGTTTTCTATTTGCGCGTTCCTTTTCTTTCCTCTGGTTTTCAGAAGTCAGTCTTAAAAGAGAGATCTCTTTCTCTAAATCTACAATAGTGGATTCGATATGTCTAAGATCGGATTCTTTTCTTTCGAGAAGCTGCTGGGTTGAACTTAATTCAGCCTGCACACTACCTATTTTAGTCTTTTTACTCTCGATTGTGCCCTCGAGATCCCTTATCTCTCTTTTCCTTCTGAATACGCCCTTGAGCTCTCCTCCGATAACTGCACCTGATGGTTCTACGACCTCTCCGTCGAGGGTGACAAAAAATAACCTGTGGCCTGCGGCTGTGAGATCAATGGCTGTTTTCAAATCTCTGACAATGAAGATATTGTCAAATAGGCTTTTCGTAACACCTGAAAAATCTTCTGCAGTCCGAACAAAATGTGATGCCCTGCCTATTGCACCTTCGGGTACATCTGGTTCCTCACTGGACAATCCATCATTACCCTCATTCAAAATCTCACCCTGACCCCTTTTACAGTAATCCTCCCTTTGCCCCCCTTTAAAATCCCCCTCAAATCCCCCTTTAGTAAAGGGGGACTGAGGGGGATTATCCCTTTTCCAAAGGGGGGTGTGGGGGGATTCGGGGGGATTAATATTAACAGGTATGAAGGCTGTTCTGCCAAGCCCCTTTTCTTTTAATGATGATATGGCGATTTCGATATCATTGAATGATGAAAGGATAAATGAATTTACCTTCTCAGAAAGAGCGCTCTCTATGGCCTTTTCATATTCAGTTTCGACCTCGAGGACATCCGAAATTGATGCAAAAAGATGAAAGTTTGAACCTTCTGAGAGTAGTTCCCTTGTCGGCCTGTCAAAGACGGTCTCTTTAAGAGACTCCAGCCGTGATATATGAGATGCAAGCTCTTCCCTGAGTTCTGATAGTGTTTCTCTCAGGTCTTCTATTCTATTTCTGCTTGTAGAGAGTTCATTTATGCGCATGTTCTTATTTTCATTGAGTAGGTGGAGCTCTTTGTTCTTATTTAAAAGGCTTGTCTCTACATCCTTTAAAGAAGAGTCTATCCCGGTTATTGTCTTCTTTAAATCCTCCAGATCTCTTATAGATGATGACTCCCTGCGCTTCAGGTCTTCGAGTGATGACTGAAGCCTGCTCAGGTTATTTCTCAGGTTACTGAGCTCTTCTGATATCCTGAAGATTTCCCGCCTTTTTTTCTCGAGCAGCTCCTCATCTTCTGCAAGTTCTTTTTCCATATACCTGATGAAGTCGGTTTTTTCCGTAAACAATTCTTTCTGTCTTTCCATGTCTGATAAAAGGTCTGCCTCAGTTTTATCTAATTTTTCCTGTTTGACCAATACCTCTCTTTTCTTTATATCGAATTCTTCTTCCTGCAGATAAAGCCTTGTGAGATATTCTTTAAGGTTATCTCTGTCCGTCCTTGATATTGCTATAGTCTTTTCGAGTTCAGCAATCTGCCTCTCTAAGTTCTGGAAATTTATCTGTAGCTTTTCTAAAGCCTTCTCCCTTTCGAGGAGCTCAAGCCGTTTTGTTTCAATCTGGTTCTCTATTTTTGTGAGTTCTGCCTTCTTAAGTGATTCGTCTTCCTTAAGAGTATTGTATTCTGAAAGTATTTTTTCAAATGACTCCTTCAGGGCCTGATAATCTCTCTTTTGAATCTTTAATTCTATGGAGTGAATCTCAGAAGATAGTTTTTTATATCTCTCAGCTTTTTTTGCCAGTCTGTCAAGGAGATTAATCTGCTTTTTTACCTCTATAATGATATCATTTATCCTCTGGAGGTTTGCCCTCGATGATTCGAGTTTGGCCTGGGCCTCTTTCCTCCTGACATTGTACTTCATAACCCCTGCTACTTCCTCTATCAGGAACCTCCTGTCCTGAGGTTTTGAGTTAAGTATCTCAGCAATCCTGTCCTGCTCGAGTATGGAATAGCTTTTTACCTCAAGGCCTGTGTCGAGAAAGAGGTCTTTAATATCCTTCAGCCTGCATTGATTTTTATTCAGTATATATTCGCTATCGCCAGACCTGTAAAGCCTTCGCGTGACAGATGCTATATCTGATGAGCCCTCTCCGTTTTTACCTGAAAATCCCCCCTGTCCCCCTTTACTATTTCCGTTCAGACCTGAGACGACCATTGAGACCTCTGCCATGCCCCTGGGTTTCTTCGATACAGAACCATTAAAGATCACCTCTTCCATCCTCTCGCCCCTGAGGCTCTTTGCACTCTGCTCTCCTAAAACCCATCGGAATGCGTCTACGATATTACTCTTCCCACAACCGTTTGGACCAACAATGCAGGTAATACCTGGATGGAAGTTAAATGTGGTTCTCTCTGCGAAGGATTTAAATCCTATTAACTCGATTCTCTCGATGTGCATTATTGAGATAATAATATAACTTATATTGGCGCTGCTGACAAGGGGTATTTGCGTTCACTTTTTTATAATCTTCGTTATCTCGATAACTATCTTAAGCGCATCCCTTCCTTCAACAGCAGAGACCTTCGGCCTTCTCCTATCCTTAACACAACTAATAAAATCTTTCAATTCTTCTTTTAGTGGCTCTCTATTCTCAGGCCTTATGGTATCAAATGATATACCCTCTGTTGTTCTGAAATATCGCCTTACCTCACAGCTCTGATAATCAATGGATATGTAAGAATCTTTTTGAAAGATCTTAAGCCTCCTCTGTTTCTCAGGTGCAAGACGGCTTGCTGTGATAAGGGCTACACAGCCATTTTCAAATGCAAGCCATGCCTTTGCAACATCAATCTTATCAGTAAGGACAGATGCTCCTACTGCTTT
>JBFMAM010000183.1:0-4235 GCA_040755805.1 Nitrospirota bacterium | reverse complement strand
TCTATGACCTGCCCACAGGTGCTCGTATTGGGACAAGCAGCCTTAGAAGGGTATGTCAACTTTTAAATGTCAGACCTGATTTAAGGGTGATACAGCTAAGGGGAAACCTCGATACAAGACTCAGAAAGCTTGAAGAAGGCCAGTTTGATGCAATTATACTTGCTGTTGCTGGTATTAAGAGACTCGGATTGGCTGAAAGGATTACTGAAATCCTCGAGCCAGAGATAAGCCTTCCTGCAATAGGTCAGGGAGCTATAGGTATAGAATGCAGGATTGATAATGAGTTGATAAATAGTATGGTTACACCATTAAACCATAAAGAGACAGCGATGTGTGTCAAGGCTGAGAGGGCGTTTCTCAAGAGACTCGGTGGTGGATGTCAGGTGCCAATCGCTGCATATGCAAGGATAACCAATAATCCCCCTTCATCCCCCTTTAGTAAAGGGGGACAGGAGGGGGATTTAGCAAAGGGGGGTAAAGAGGGATTATTGATTATGGATGGCCTTGTTGGAAGCGTCACTGGTGACAGGATTATAAGGGGTTATATTGAAGGAAAGCCTAAAGAGTATGAATCCCTCGGTATTAAGCTTGCCGAAGATTTGTTTGCAAGGGGAGCGAAGGAGATACTTGCAAAGGTTTATACTAACCCCGCACCCCGCCATAGAGGGCGAGGCATTTTTGGGAGTAAATAATCGCACCTCTTTCATCTTCGTCTTGAAAGGCAGGGCATTCTATGAGATGCGGGGTTTACTCAATTGCCTCTTTTTCTATTTCTTCAAGTTGCTCTCTTTTTTCCTGGCATTCAGTACAGTAAATCGCAAAGGGAAGAACTTTAAGCCTCTCTTCGCTTATCTCCTCTCCGCAATCCTCACATCTACCGTAAGTACTCTCATCGAGCTTCCTCAGAGCCTCGTCTATCTTGAGGAGGGTTTTTCTATGGGTGCTCAACTGTCTAAGGCTGACATCCTCTGATAGATCAACGATTGACCAGTCCCCGTTATCGAGGGCTGTATCTATAAGTTGTTTTGTCTCACCCTTTATATACTTAGATATCTCGACTTTTGTCTCTTTTACGATCTCTTCTCTTCTATTAATAAGTGCCCTCCTCAGGGCTGCCTTTCTTTCATCTTCTGCTTTTTTGCTTCTAAGTTTTTTTGTTACAGATGCTTTTGCTTTGGTCTTAGCTATATTTCTTTTTTGACCCGTTTTTATCTTGGTCCCCTGGGGAGTCTTTCGGGCAATACTTTTAATAGTCTTTTTGCTGGTTTTTTTGGCAGTTTTTTTAGCCATTACTCTGTCTCTTTCGTCTCTTCTTCTGACTTTTCCCCTTCCTTGAATACCTCGATGATGCTTCTTACCTTGATGCCTGCTGCCTGAAGGGCCTTCTGAACATTTATCAACTTTGCATCTGTTACTTTCACCATAAAATTGCTGTTTATCATCTTATACCTCCATTATTTCTTTTTCCTTGTGCCCTAAAATTTCATCTACCTTAGCTATATAGGAATCTGTGACCTTCTGTATCTCATCCTGTGATCTCTTGACATCATCTTCACTGAGGTGATTTTCTTTTTCGAGTTTCTTGAGCTCCTCGTTTGCATCCCTTCTGATATTCCTTATTGCTATCCTTGCTTCTTCTGCCTTTTTCTTTACAACCTTTAAAAGTTGCTTTCTTCTTTCCTCTGTAAGTGGAGGGATATTTAACCTTATTATCCTGCCATCATTCACGGGTGTAAGGCCAAGGTCTGATTTCATAATAGCCTTCTCGATATCAGGAATTATTTTTTGCTCCCATGGCTGTATTGCTATCTGGCGGCTCTCAGGAATGCTCAGGCTTGCAAGTTGTTGAAGTGGAGTTAGGGTACCATAATAGTTTACTATTATCCCGTCGAGGAGTGCGAGGGAAGCCCTCCCTGTCCTGATAGAAGCGAATTCTTTCTTTAGTGCCTCAATGGCACCAGCCATGCGCTCAGTAGTTTTTCTTTTTAACTCTTGCTCCATTATTTCCCCTCACAAGAGACCCTATCTTTTTGCCTTCTATAATTTTTCTTATATTACCCTTGCCTCTGAGGTTAAATACCACAATAGGGAGGTTGTTGTCCATACATAATGATACTGCAGCCGAATCCATAACACTGAGCCCCTTCTTAAGTACATCAATATAAGTGATTGTTCTGTATTTTTTTGCTTTAGGGTCTTTCAGGGGGTCAGAGGAATATATACCGTTAACCTTTGTTGCCTTAAGTATGACATCTGCGCCAATCTCCATAGCTCTCAGGGCTGCAGCTGTATCAGTCGTGAAATAGGGGTTACCTGTGCCAGCAGCAAAGATGACCGCCCTTCCTTTTTCGAGATGTCTTATTGCCTTGCGCCTTATATACGGCTCTGCAAGTTCCTTCATCTCTATCGCTGACTGAACCCTTGTTGGAACCCTGTGTTTTTCCAGGGAGTTCTGAAGGGCAAGGGCATTAATAACGGTTGCAAGCATTCCCATATAATCTGCGGATGCCCTTTCTATTCCTTCTACACTTGCCTCTACCCCTCTGAAGATGTTTCCCCCACCTATCACTATTGCGACTTCAACCCCCTTCGAAACTGCTTCCCTTATCTCCTTAGCTATAAAATCAACAGTAGATGAATCAATGCCATAACCCTTATCTCCCATCATAGCTTCACCACTGATCTTCAGGAGTATCCTCTTGTATTTTGGTCCTCTCATCCTTTAGCTGTCTCTCCAAGCTGGAACCTGACGAACCTTCTTATGACAATATTCTCACCTAATCTTGCAATTTTCTCGGTGACAATATCTTTAATCCTCTTCTTCTGGTCAGGATCCTTGATGAATATCTGATCAAGGAGACAGGTCTCTGTGTAAAACCTCTCAAGCTTTCCCTCCACAATCTTTTCAATAACGTGTACTGGTTTGTCTGTAATCTGTGCCCTGTATATCTCCTTCTCCCGCTCTATAATATCCTGCGGCACATCATCTCTCGATAGGTACGTTGGGTTTGCAGCTGTTACATGCATAACGATATCTCTGACGAGTTCTTTAAAATCACCAGTTCTCGCAACAAAGTCTGTCTCACAGTTAACCTCAATCATTGCCCCTATCCTGCCCATGTGTATGTATGAGTCAATGATGCCTTCTGATGCCGTTCTCCCTGCCTTTTTAAATGCGCTTGCAAGGCCTTTCTGTCTGAGTAGGTCTACAGCCCGTTCAAAATCCCCTTTACTCTCTGTAAGTGCCTTTTTGCAGTCCATCATGCCAGCGCCTGTCTTCTCCCTAAGGTTCTTGACCATCTCTGATGTTATCATTGTCATTCTGATATTCCTGCCTCTTCCTGCTTTATCTTTTCCTGAACCTGTAGCTTCTCAGCCTCTTCTGCCATAGCCTTTGATAGGGCCTCTTTGCCTTCAAGTACAGCATCTGCAATCTTTGAGGCTATAAGCTTTATGGCCCTTATAGCGTCATCATTGCCCGGGATTACATGGTCAATCTCATCAGGGTCACAGTTCGTGTCAACTATTGCAACTATCGGCACAGAAAGCTTCCTTGCCTCGGCTACAGCAATCCGCTCTTTCTTAGGGTCTACTATAAACGCAGCCCCTGGAAGGCTTGCCATATCTTTAATGCCTGATAGGTTCTTTTCCAGATTAGCCCTTTCCTTCTCGATGGCAGCAACCTCTTTTTTGGGAAGCAGGTCTAAAGTGCCATCCTCTTTCATGGCCTCAATCTTTTTTAGTTTTTCTATACTCTTCTTTATTGTCGAAAAATTTGTGAGCATTCCTCCAAGCCAGCGCTGGTTTACATAAAAAGCGCTTGCCCTTGTTGCTTCTTCCTGAATAGCATCCTGTGACTGTTTCTTTGTTCCGACAAAAAGGACAGGCGCTCCTGTTGAAGCTACCCCCTTTACGAAGTTATAGGCATCCTCAAGCCCTTTTAGTGTCTTCTGAAGGTCAATGATATAGATACCATTTCTCTCTCCGAAGATATATTTCTTCATCTTGGGATGCCATCGCTTTACCTGATGGCCAAAGTGTACACCGGCCTCTAACAGCTCCTTTATCGTTGCTACCATTTTCTCATTTCTCCTCCCGTTTCTTTAATACGTATTGTCAAAACTTAACCACAGAGAACACAGAGATTCTTTTAATTATCAATAACTTAGATGATTTTTAATTCCCTTCCCTCTGTGTCCTCCACTTCTTAGTCTTTATTATGTCTCGTTTTATTA
>JBFMAM010000182.1:0-4268 GCA_040755805.1 Nitrospirota bacterium | reverse complement strand
TCTCTCGAGCCTATGAGGTCTATCACCACTTTCCTATTCCATCTCCTGGTTTCCCCGATAGCCTCTTTGATGGTTTCTATCGGTGCCTGTGCACATACACTTATCATATCGGCTCCTGCATCAAAGGCCATTCTTGCTTCTAATAGTCCTGCATCCATTATTTTTAAGTCTGCAAAAATCTTCTTCTGATAAAAATTTTTCTTGAGGGTTTCTACTACCCTGATACCTTCGGATTTAATAAGGGGCGTGCCTGCCTCGATGATATCGACATAGAAATGGGTCACCGAAGCAACTTTAAGTGCTTTGTCGAGATTTAGAAAATCGAGAGCTACCTGAAGAAGTGCCATATAGTAACATCATAGTTTTGTTCATACCAATTGTCAAGATTGGTGAGTTTTTGTTTATAATTACGCTAATGGGAAACATTATAAAAATACTACCCAACACCTTTATACCACTCTTTGTTGCGATCGATGTGTTTATAGTCCTCCCCATTTTTATCTCCCTGACTAAGGATATGTCAACGTCAAAGAGACACGCAATAATCAGGGAGTCAATATTTACAGCTATGATTGTTAGCCTTTTATTTATAGCACTGGGAGAAGCAATTTTTAGAATATTGGGAATCACCGCAGATGATTTCAAAATCGGGGGCGGGCTTGTCCTACTCGTTTTTGCAATTCTTGACCTCATAAAACACGGTGAGGAACAGAGAAAACCTGTTGATAAGATGGGTGTAGTGCCTATCGGCGTGCCTCTGATTGTAGGACCTGCGGTGCTAACCACTATTTTAGTGCTCGTGGATCATTACGGTATCATTCCGACAATCATCTCTCTCATGCTGAATCTCTTTATCGTCTGGATCTCGTTCATCAATGCCCAGTGGATTATAAATTTCTTTGGCAGAGGTGGTATAATTGCAGTCTCAAAGATTATGGCACTCCTCCTTGCATCAATAGCAATAATGATGATACGCATTGGTGTTGAGAACATCCTTAAACGCTACTGATCTTATCAGACAATATGCCCGGACCCCTCTCCCCTGCGGGGAGAGGGATGGTAGGACAGGCGTCTCGCCTGTCAAGAAGCTGCCGCCAAAGACGGATAATTGACTTAACCTGTAATTAATCATTATAATTTAAAAATTTTCACGGGTATAATGAAAGATATCAATGAACTTATAGAGCAGCGAATCAAGAAACTCGAGGAATTAAGGCAGTCAGGCATCGAACCATTCGGTGGCCCATTCTATGCAAAAGATCATGCATCAGAACTTCTGAATAAATTCGATGCTACGACAAAAGAAACCTTAGAAGCCGATCCTGTTTTATGTTCTCTTGCAGGGAGGATTGTCTCTATGAGGGACTTTGGCAAGGCTGCCTTTGCACATATTCAGGATGCTACAGGGAAGATACAGGTCTATTTTAAAAAAGATATCCTCAGAGAAAAACAGGGTATCGTTAAGAAACTTGACATCGGTGATATAATTGGCTTAAAGGGGCGTTTATTCAGGACAAGGACAAACGAGCTTACAGTCGAGGTAGATGATTTCGTATTTCTAACAAAATCCATTAGACCCCTTCCTGAGAAGTGGCACGGACTTAAGGATATAGAGACGAGATACAGACAGAGATACGTTGACCTGATAGTAAACCCTCAGGTCAGAGAGACTTTTGCAAAAAGGGGTGAAATAACTAAAGCAGTCAGGGACTTCCTCGAGTCAAAGGGTTTCATTGAAGTAGAGACACCCATGATGCAGCAAATCCCGGGAGGAGCCACTGCAAGGCCATTCAAGACTCACCATATGGCCCTCGGTATAGATTTGTATCTCAGGATTGCTCCAGAGCTCTATCTAAAGAGACTCCTTGTTGGTGGCTATGAACGTATCTACGAACTTAACAAGAATTTCAGGAATGAAGGGATATCAACGAAACACAACCCTGAATTCTCAATGCTCGAATTTTATATCGCATACAGAGACTATCACTTCCTTATGTCCTTTACCGAGGAATTAATCACCTATGTTGCAAATAGAATCCTCGGAACCCTGAAAATACTATATGGAGATGTAACTATTGACCTGACCCCTCCCTGGCCGAGGATTCCAATGCTTGATGCATTAATGCAGAGAGGGGTGAAATCAGAGATATTTAATGATAGAGAAAAGGCAAAGGCATGGGCAGAGGCAGATAATATAGAAATAGAAGAAGGCGCACCTCTTGGAAAAATCCTTGACGAGATTTTTAAAAAAATAGTAGAACCAGAACTCGTACAGCCAACCTTTATATTAGACTACCCTGTGGAACTTTCACCTCTTGCAAAGAAAAAACGAGACAATCCAGAGCTCGCCGAAAGATTCGAGCTCTTCATTGCTTCAAGAGAGATAGCAAATGCATTTTCAGAGCTGAATGACCCTATGGATCAGCGTGAGAGGTTCTTGAAGCAGGTTGAGGCAAAAAAGCAGGGAGATGAAGAGGTAGGTTGGATGGATGAGGATTTTATCAGGGCACTCGAATATGGTATGCCTCCTGCAGCAGGAGAAGGCATCGGAATAGATAGACTTGTAATGCTGTTTACCAATTCACAGTCTATAAGAGATGTTATACTATTCCCCCAGCTCAAACCAGAACAATAATCATGATGCAAGATACAAGATACAAGATTCAAGATAAAAAAACAAAACAAAAAACAACCACTTTTATCATCATGCATCATGCATCATGCATCGTGCATCGCATTAGATTTTAATGAATCTCCCCTATCAATTTTTTATAGCCCTCAGATACCTTAAGTCCAAAAAAAAACATAAGGGTATCTCAGTCAATGCTCTGATATCCATTGGAGGTGTTACAATTGGTGTCATGGCACTCCTCGTTGTCCTCTCTGTGATGAGCGGATTTCATGAAGACCTTCAGAAGAAGATACTTGGAGTAAATGCACATGTGATTGTCCTCACTCATAAAGGCACAATGTCTGGATATGAAGAGATAATCGAAAAAACAAAGGAAGAGGAGGATGTCATATCATCTGCCCCTTTTGTAATGGGTCAGGTAATGGCATCATCTGGTGAAAGGGCACATGGTGTTTTCTTGAGAGGGATAAAGCCTGAAATGGAGACAAAGGCAACAGATATACTAAAATACATCAAAGAAGGCGATCTTGAAGACCTTGCACCAAAAGACGGAATCCCCGGCATTGTCCTTGGAAGAGAGCTTGCAGGTACCCTCGGTGCTTTCAAGGGCGATATGGTTAATATCATCTCTCCTGTAGGGGAGATAGGGCCGCTCGGAATGTTACCGAAGATAAGGCAATTCAGGGTAGCAGCGATATTTGAGATCGGGATGTTTGAATATGATTCAAATCTTGTGCTGACAGATATCAGGCCTGCACAGGAGTTTTTTGGGATGAATGAGGAAATAACGGGTATAGCACTCAGACTCGATGATATATATAAGGCGCCTGTTGTCAGAAAGAAGATAGAGAAAAAATTGGGATTCCCTTTCTATGCAAGGGACTGGATGCAGATGAACAGGAATCTGTTTTCAGCACTCAAACTTGAAAAATTTGCTATGTTCATAATATTAATCCTCATAATCCTCGTAGCATCATTCAATATTGTAAGCACCCTGATCATGAATGTGATAGAGAAAAGAAGGGAGATAGCAATCCTGAAGGCAATGGGTGCAACAAATAAAGGTGTCATGACCATCTTCATGATACAGGGCTTGTTCATAGGATTATTGGGAACTATCATCGGGGTTAGTGGTGGATATCTGTTAAGCCATATCTTAAATACGTACCAGGTTATCAAACTTCCACCTGATATTTACTATCTGAGTCATCTGCCTGTTAAGATGAAATTTTTTGACTTCATAGCTGTTTCTTTGTCTGCAATCACTATCAGTTTCCTTGCAACCATTTACCCCGCTTGGCAGGCGGCAAGACTCAATCCCGTGGAACCTTTGAGATATGAGTGATGTTTAAACTCATAAAGAGGGTTATATGTATCCTGCTAATTGTTGGAGTTGTCTTCATAGCCCTTTCATTATGGCAGGGTGGAAGGCCTTTCAGGTGGTTTGGCAAAAAATCAGAAAAGGCAGGAGAGGTTATTAAAGAGAAAAGTGAAGAGATAGGCAAAGAAGCAGACAGAATAAAAGAAAAGATAGAAAGGATTAAGGATGCAAAAAAGAGATTAACTGAAGGTATCAAAAAGCAAGAGAAAAAATAAAAGACAGGAGGTTGAGAGGAATTTTAGTTGAAAGGTTTTA
>JBFMAM010000181.1:0-4277 GCA_040755805.1 Nitrospirota bacterium | reverse complement strand
CCTGACGGCACGGTTGTACCTAAATTGAGCGATTTTTGATTACAAAGTGCAAGTTCGAGTCAGAAGACCCGAAGAATTGCATTTTTAGGATAGTTGAAATTTTCCACATAATAAAGGAAAATATAATTAAGATAAACTCTAAAGAGGATATAAAATACTCCATTTTATTAGATTTCTAATGAAGAATTTGTTACTTGTTGCTATAACCATTCTGCTCGTATCACTTTTAATAAACTTGCCCTTAAGTTTCGCTGAAAATAGAAGACCGAAATATGTCGGGTCATTAGTTTGTAAGGGATGTCATGAAAAGGAATATAACAGTTTTATAACCTATGCAAAAAAGAGCAGGTCATTCGAGAGCATCGAAAGGGTGAAAAAGGGCTTGACTGAAGAGGAGATCAAAGGTTGCTATCACTGCCACACTACAGGATATGGCAAACTAGGCGGCTTTATAAGTCCCGAAAAGACGCCTTACCTGAAGAATGCGGGCTGTGAGGTATGCCATGGCCCTGGCGAGTTCCATGTAAAGACAAAGAATACCCAAGATATAAAGAGGCGTATGACCATGAAGGACTGTGAAGTATGTCATACCTCGGAAAGGGTCAGGGCATTCAGGTATAAGCCAATGATTCATGGAGGCGCACATTAGGAAGTTAAAAGTTAAAAGTGAGAAATAAGGAAATAAAATGTTTGGTTTTCTAAAGAAGCGGTTGGGCTATAAAATAATGGCTGTCATAATAATTACTATTGCCCTTGTCCTGGGGATCGAAATAACTGTGCGCTTATATTTCGGGACCAAAGACAGGATAGGGGTTATGGCTATGTATGGTAATGAACTGGCTGCCTCGACCCATGCCGGTGTTAAATATCCCATGTCTGTAGGAGATAGTGAGGGTATTAGAAGACAATTAGTAGGAATAAGAGAAAAGATGAAAGATGTTGAGGTATTTATCTGTGATTTCGACCAGGAGATAATCTATTCCACACATAAGGAAAAGGTAAAGACCAGAGTAGCAGATTCCGTTCAAAATAAAGCTGCCCTGGAAACCTTAAACGAGATATTAAAGACTGGGGTTGAACCACAGAAGTCTTTTGAGGATAAGGTCGCCGGAAGTAGATATCTTATTATCATTCACCCCATCCTGAACCAGAAGGACTGCTATCACTGTCACGGCTCTTCCAGAAAGGTTCTCGGAAGCATGATACTAAGAATGGACGCTGAGCAAACCTACGCTCAAGTTGCTGCTGCCAGAAACCGCACCATAGTTTTAGGTATATTCAGCATATGCGCAATAATCGCCTTAATTTATACCATGATGACTAAATTGGTAAGGCGCCCTGTGGAGAATTTGGCTGAGAAGGCAAAGAGGTTTGCGGAAGGAGATATGTCCGTATCCATAGATGTAAAGACAGAAGATGAGATCGGTGTCCTCGGCAGTACATTCAATTACATGGTCGAAAGTGTCTCTTCTTACAGTAGAAGATTAGAGGAGGAGATAGAGAGAAAGACAGCTCTATTGAATGAAAGGACCCGTCTCTTAGGACTATTAGAAAGGGCTAACAGGGATCTCAGGGAGCTGGATAAACTGAAATCTACTTTCATAGCCAACATGTCTCATGAGCTCCGCACTCCTATGAATGCAATTATCGGCTATACAGAACTAATGTTAGACAGGGTTGATGGCCCTATCAATGAAGAACAGGGGAAGAGCCTCAAGAAGGTTGCTTCAAATGCCAGACATCTCCTGCAATTGATAAATGACATCCTCGATATATCAAAAATAGAGTCAGGGAAGATAGAGTTAGAGATAAAGGAGCTCGACCTGAAATGGCTAATTGATTCTGTCATTCCAACCTTTGAACCCTTGATGACACAAAAGGGCCTTACACTTACTGTTAATATCGATGAGGGTTTACCCCTAATCTATGGCGACGAGGAAAGAATTAAACAGATTTTGATAAACCTCTTATCCAATGCAGCTAAGTTTACTCATCGGGGAGGAATTACTGTAAGTGCTAAACTCTCTGAGAGGGGTATAAAACCTGGAGAGCCACCAATATTTGCAGAGGTCTGCGTGGAGGACACAGGGATAGGGATAAAGGAAGAAGACCTCGGCAGGATCTTTGATAAGTTCGTCCAGGTAGACCTCACTACTATCCGCGAGTATGAAGGCACTGGCCTTGGCCTGAGTATTACCAGGGGATTAGTGTCATTGCACAAAGGTATGATCTGGGCAACGAGCAAGTATGGAGAGGGTAGCAGATTCTGTTTTACCCTTCCTTTGAAGAAAGAGATACTCGAGAAGCCTGCTGAGCCGGTAATAGAACCGAGAATAGCAGAAGCCCTGGCCGATTATTTTGGAATGCCTGTTGAAACCTTTTTGAAAGAGCCTGAATATGCTGGCAAACCAATAAGATGCTGGGAATATGTGCGTTGTGGGCAACCCAACTGTCCCGCCTACGGAAGTAAAGAAAGCAGATGCTGGCTAATCCTCGGAACTCATTGTACGGGCATGAAAATAGCTGCTTATCCAGAAAAGGTAGATTTCTGTAAGGGCTGTGAGCTCATAAAAAGCCTTATGCTCGAGGCAGAAGAGGAATATAAGCCTGTGGGAGTTGAATCGCTAAAAGGGAAGGAAGTCACTAAAAAGACTGTATTAGCTATAGATGATAATCCAGAGGCTATTGATATCATAAGGAAATACTTAGGAGAGGAATACAGAGTAGTTGGCCTTCTCAGTGGTGAAAAGGCGGTGGAGAAGGCAAAGGAGATTAAGCCTCTGGCCATTACTTTAGATATTTTGATGCCAAAGAAGGATGGATGGCAGGTACTCAAGGAGTTAAAAGATACTCCTGAAACCCAGGATATCCCTGTAATAATACTCTCGATCGTTGAAGATAAGAGATTGGGCTTCAGCCTGGGTGCAACAGAATATATTGTAAAACCGGTAGAAAAGCAGGTCTTATTGAGAAAACTGAGAAACCTGGAAAAGACGAGGAAGGTAAAAAGGGTATTAATAGTTGATAATGAGCCAGATACGGTGAGATTGATAGGGAACGTCATGAAAGAAGCAGGGTATCAGGTAACGGCAGCTTACAACAGTGAGGATGCTATCAAATCCATACATGATTCTAGACCTGATCTTATAGTCTTAAATCTGACAATGCCAGAGATGAGAGGTTTCGATGTTATTGAGTTCCTCAAGACAGCAGAGGAGATCAAAGATATCCCTCTTATCCTACTCACCCATAAGGATCTGACTGAAAGAGAGATAGATGACCTGAACGGCAAGATACAGGGGATTTTAAATAAGGGGGTGCTTACCAAAGAAGACCTTCTAAAGGAAATTAAAGAAACCATCAGCAAGATCAGTGAAGAACAAAAATAAATGAAGGGAAAATGGAAGAGATTAAAAAAGGCTTGCCAAAGAAGATACTGGTAGTCGATGATAATCAGGATAGCCGTGAACTGGTAGTCAAGGTATTAAAGAACAAAGGTTATGAGATGATTGAGGCTATTGATGGGGAAGAGGCATTAGAAAAGGCAGTGGCAGAAAGGCCAGACCTAATCCTGATGGATATCGCAATCCCGAAGATAGATGGTTATGAGGTTACGAGAAGGCTGAAGCTCCGGGAGGAATTTAAAGATACCCCTATAGTGGCCTTAACTGCCCATGCAATGAGAGGAGATCGAGAAAAGGCCCTCGAGGCAGGTTGTGAGGGGTATATCTCGAAGCCCATTAATGTCCGTGAATTGCCTGAACAGATAAATTCTTATCTAAGAGGCAAGTGGGAAAGCATCTTGGATCGTAGATTTGGCAAATCGAAAGAATCATAGTGGAGAAGAAAAGTAAGATATTGATCGCAGATGATGCTGTAGACACAGTAGAACTTCTGAAAAAGAGGCTTCGCTCTGAAGGATATGACACAGCAGAAGCATATGACGGTGAAGAAGCTCTTAAACAGGTTGTTGAATACAATCCTGACTTAATTGTCTTAGACGTCATGATGCCCAAAATAGATGGCTACGAGGTATGTCAAAGGCTTAAGGCAGATGAAAATACCAGATACATTCCTGTCCTTATGCTCACTGCAAAAGGTGAGGTCGAGAATAAGGTAAAGGGACTGGATATCGGAGCTGACGATTATTTAACCAAGCCATTTGATTACAAAGAACTCTCTGCGAGGGTCAGGTCATTACTCACTATCAAGGCGGCACATGAAAGACTAGTAGACGTGGCAAGATCAGGAGCCCTGGAACAGAGGAGGGAGGAGGG
>JBFMAM010000180.1:0-4306 GCA_040755805.1 Nitrospirota bacterium | reverse complement strand
TGGAGAATTAGATTATGCTGACCTCTTCATGAGATACAACAACAGGGTTCAACCTGATAAATGTTTTAATGATTATTCAGAATTAGAAAATATATTGCGCGACCTCTTTAAATTTTATAAGGTCAGAAAACCTGTAGAGGGTTGACATTGCCTTACTTTCCGTCGGGATGCCTCTTTCTTCGAGGGCAGCGATGGGATTGAGACCTCCAACGACTACCATTCCTGCCCTGTCAATGCTAACAGGCATCTCAAGGAGCGGCTGGTTTGGATTGCCCATGAGTAAGATTCCACCGATGCCTTTTTCTTTAAGGTCTGTACTTAATTGCCTTGTTCTATCAATGCTTACAACGGGTATCTCTCTGAAGCTCGCAAGTATCTTACCCGACCGATTTCTTACAGCACCTGAGACATCTGTCATCCTGCTTTTTATAAATATCTCAAGCGGGTCAAGAGAAGAGCCTTCATAGCTTATAAGTGCGGTGAATCTTGACGGCTCAGAATTTTCTATCTGTAATACACCGCCAAACCTGGATGTGACGGGTATCCCTGCCTTAAGAAATATCCCGTTTATTGTAACACTGCATATAGTGCCAAATCCTACCTGGCCCTGAGGCACGATGATGTCGCCAATCTTTTCACCGCCTTTACGCATGACAACCTTATCACACATCACATATGGGGACGAGAAGACAGGCTTCATTATTCGTAGTGCCTCTTTAAGTTTTTCTTCAGGGAAATAGGAGACATTAAGAATTATGTCACCATCGTTTTTTTCGAGGTCAAGATTTGTAAGATAAGAGAGTGTCTCTATTTTGCTTATTATAAATCCGACCTTTTCAGATACAAGGGCATGGGAGAGCTCTTCTCTGCCTTTTTGTGTAATCATTCTTCCTTCCTTGCCAAATACCTTTGTAAAGCTCCTCTCATCGAGGATTCTGAGATGATACCTGACGGTCCTTTCTGTAAGCTCTATCCCGTGTAATTTCAGTTGCCTCGATATCTCTCTCGAGCCGAGTATTGTATCAGGATGTTTGTCAAGAACCTTTAAGATTGCAAGCATTGTCTTATTCATCTGCTAACCTCTTGTTTATACCTCCTTAATCTTTAATTCTATTGGGTCATTCTGGCTTGTCCAGTACCGAGAATCCTTCTTTTTTATCAGAAAGATTCTCTACGAGCCATTGGCCCGACAAGTCTACGACTCGTAGAGCGGGAATGACATTTAGTGTGAAACAATTCGTACTGCGCATACCTTTGTCTCCGGGGTTTTAGCCACAGGGTCAACAGCAGGATTAGTAAGTAGATTGATTGCATTTTCAGCGAAGCCCTTCATGATGACTACTCCGGGTGGAGCGGTATCTGTCACTTTTGCTTCAACCTTTATCTCTCCCCATCGAGAAAACACCTGTATCATCGTGCCATCTTTGATTCCAAAATCTCGGGCATCCTTTGGATTTATCTTTACAAGCTCTTCGCCTCTTAAAATATTGAGTCCTTCTACCTTCCGGGATAAAAGACCTCCTGAGTAAAGGCTTTTCTCGGTAGTCAAGATCGAGGGGTAATCGATGTTAGAAACCTCTGCTGAGGATCTATACTCCAATGGCGCGAACCTATACCTACCATTGTGGGTAGGAAATCCCGATATGTGGGAGACTGGAGTAATAGATGCGGGCTCAGACATTATCTCCTCAGGATGGTTGAAATCAAAACCGCTACTGCCTAACCTTTTTGCTAACTCGCAAATGATCTGCCAGTCAGGCCATGAATTGCCAACAAGCTCAATTGCCTTATGGATCTTCTGAATTCTCCGCTCAGTATTTGTAAAAGTTCCATCTTTCTCGGCAAAGCTTGCACCTGGTAAGATGACATCAGCAAATCTGGCTGTCTCATTGAGGAAGATATCCTGAAGGACAATAAATTCTGCCCTCTTCAGAGCCTCCTTAATCCTTTGAGTAGGAGCTATGCTTGATACCAAATCAGAGCCTATGATATAGAGGGCTTTGATCTTTCCTTCAAGAATGGCCGGTAATATCTCCGTGAGGGTTAAGCCTGGCTTGGGGTTTAAGCTCACTCCCCAGGCAGTCTCAAATCTCTTTCTAACCTCAGGATCTTCCACCGCTTGATAATCGGGATAAAAATCGGGCAGACACCCCATATCACAGGCGCCCTGAGCGTTATTCTGTCCCCAGAGGGGATAAAGTCCTGACGAATATCTTCCAATGTTGCCGGTAAGCAATGCCAGATTAACAAGTGCGAGCACACTGTCTGTTCCGTGAGAATGTTGAGTGACACCGGTAGACCAGATTATTGCTGCTGGCTTGGTGGTGGCATAGACCCTCGTTGCCCCGGTTATCATCTCTCTCGGAACACCGGTAATTCTTTCTACCCTGCCTAAAGGAAAGTCATTTAGAGACCTCGCAAACTCTTCAAAATTCTGACAACGTTCTTCAATAAAATTTGTATCGAATAATCCTTCATCAACAATTATCCGGCTCATACCCATGAGTAAAGCTACGTCAGTGCCCGGATAAGGTCTCAGATAGATATCAGCAAAGCGGCATAGGTTGATTTCTCTCGGATTAACAACGATGAGCCTCGCCCCATTTTGTACCGCTGTTTTTACCCGCAATCCAATCACCGGATGAGAGTCTGTAATATTAGTGCCAATAGCAAAGATACAGGCAGCTTTCCCGATTTGATCTGAAAATATTCTTAGTGACAGGTCAGGAGACCTGTCACTACCCATTGGGGTAGAATCGGGTCTCCTGACCCGATTTCCATTTGCTTGTAATAGAGCAACTATAGAAGGAGCATGACAGAGTCGAGCAGAGGTATCAATATTATTACTGCCCATTACTACCCTCGCAAATTTTTGTGCAATATAGCTATCCTCATTAGTACATTTAGTAGATGCAATAAGGGCAAAATCCTCTCCTTTATAATTCCTGAGTTTATTGGCAACTAATTCGAGTGCTTCATCCCAGGATACCTCCACAAATCCCCCCATCCCCCCTTTACTAAAGGGGGGTGAGGGGGGATTACCTTTATTTTTCCTAATTAAGGGTACTGTCAGCCTATCAGGGCTGTTAACAAAACTTAATCCAAATCTCCCTTTTACACACAGATGCCCATTGTTAACAGGATTTTCAACATCTCCTCGCACATTTATAACAACATTATCACGGATGCCAAGAAATATTCCGCAGCCCACACCACAATAAGGACAAATCGTCTTGACCTCATGCGAAGGACGGCGAAGATTTTTTGGTACCAGTGCACCAACAGGACATCTAACTACACATTCTCCACAAGACTCACATCTGGACTGGGCTATGGGCTTGTCTCCGAGTGTGGCGATTTTGGTAATATAACCCCTATCTGCGAAGTCAATAGCACTAACCTTTTGTATCTCTTGACATGTTCTTACGCAAATCCCACAAAGCACGCATTTGTTGTGGTCGAAGTAGAAAAAAGGATTTGAGGTGTCCTGAAGGGTCTCCCCCTTTGGCAGCCGTAATCTTTGCACACGTTTTTTATCAATGTGCATGTAAGCCATAATCCTTTGTAATTTACATCGCCCTTTTTTAGCACAATTCCGGCAATCCATATGGTGATTATCAATAAGCATCTCAACAATAGGGCGTCGTACCCTGTCAACCTCAGAGCTCTTTGTCTTTATGGCCATACCCTCTTTGACAGGTGTTCGGCATGAGGTTACAAGTTGACCATTCTCCATCTCGACAAGGCAAATCCGACAACTCCCGGCATGCTTTAAATCAGGATGATAGCAGAGATGGGGTATATAAATCTTGTTGGCTAATGCTACTTCTAAGATGGTGGACCTTTTCTGAGCTAAAATATCTTGGTCGTCAATTCTTACAGAAATCTTCTCCATCAATCACCCCTGCTTCAGCCTGTCATTCCGTGCTTGACACGGAATCCAGTTGTTTCAAATACTCCTGGATTCCTGCTTTCGCAGGAATGACATAAAAACCTAATTTGTTATTGAACGGCCCCAAGAATATTCTAAATCCTAAACAAATCCGAAATTCCAATGACCAAAAAGTTTTGAACATTTGAATTTGGAATCTTGGCATTGTTTAGAATTTCGAATTTAGGATTTAGAATTTCGCACTCCTTTTTCTTAGCTATTTTCATTAATATTGCATACACCTGCCGGGCATCGTTTTTCACGTATATGTGCTTCATACTCATCGCGAAAGTAACGGAGTGTGGTAAGTACTGGATTAGGGGCTGTCTGCCCAAGGCCACATATAGAACTTCGCTTTATTGCTTCACCTAACTC
>JBFMAM010000179.1:0-4312 GCA_040755805.1 Nitrospirota bacterium | reverse complement strand
AGGAAAAATTCCGATCGTGGTTGGTGGCACAGGCCTTTATATTAAGGCAATGACGAGGGGCATCTTCAGCGGACCTTCTGCTGACTGGACGTTGAGGGAAGAGCTCTTTTTTATGGAAAAGGAAGAAAAAGGCTTTCTATACAATTATTTAAAAGAGCTCGATCCAGAGGCTGTAAAAAAAATAACACCAAATGATACGCGAAGGATTATAAGGTCCTTAGAGGTTTGCCTTAAAAGCAATGCCACTATGTCAAAGATGCAGAAAAAATTCACTCAACCCCTTCCGTATGAGTTCATAAAAATAGGTATTCATAGGGATAGAAAAGAGCTATACAGGATGATAGAAATACGGGTTGATGATATGATAAAGGCAGGACTGGTGGAGGAGGTTAAGATGGTAATAGACTTGATAAAAGAAACGGAGAAACCATTACCCTCTATGCAGGCGATTGGATATAAAGAGATTGCAATGTATCTTAATGGAGAGATTACCTTAGATGATGCAATCAGACTTATAAAAAGAGGCACAAAGAGATATGCGAAGAGGCAGTTTACTTGGTTTAAGAAAGAAGAAAGAATTCAATGGATAGATGTAACAGGTATTTATGATAGCCATGAGATTTTTATGAGGGTATATCAATTGGTAATCCCCCTAAGTCCCCCTTTAGTAAAGGGGGACTTAGGGGGATTTTTTGTTTGTCTTCAGGTCTTGCAATATTAAGAAAAATACTTTATGGTAAAAAATAGGAGAATAGGTTATGACTACCACCAGAAGCCAGAACATTCAGGACAACTATCTGAACCAGCTCAGGAAAGACAAGACACCTGTAGTTGTCTATCTTACTAACGGGGTGAGATTAAAGGGCGTAATAGAAGGATTTGACAGTTTTGTAATCCTTCTGAAAGAAAACACACACTCGCTCATTTACAAGCATGCTGTATCAACAATAGTACCCGAAAGGGATATAGATATAAGATTTGAAGACCGGCAATAACCGTAGAAATCCTATTCTTACTGTAGACCTCATAATAGAGTGTAATGGAGAGATTATATTAATAAAGAGAAAGAATCCACCTGAGGGATGGGCCCTGCCAGGAGGCTTCGTAGACTATGGGGAGAGCCTTGAGGCTGCCGCTGTACGTGAGGCGAAAGAGGAAACAGGGCTCGATGTGGAATTAGTGAGGCAGTTTCATACATATTCTGATCCTGAAAGAGACCCCAGGCATCACACGATAACAACGGTCTTCATAGCAAGGGCTAAAGGCAAAGCGACTGCAGGGGATGACGCAAAAGCAATAGGCATATTTAATAAATATACCCTGCCCGAGCAGATAGCCTTTGACCACAGGAATATCCTGAATGATTATTTTACCGGGAGGTATTAACTAAATGCTCAAGGTAATGCGAAAGCATGCAAAGTATTTCTACATCCTTTTCTTTATAGTTATACTCTCTTTTATATTCTGGGGTATAGGCACTGTAGACAACAAAGGTGGAGATTCAATCGTTGCAGAGGTTGGAAGATACAAGATAACTGCTGAAGAATACTGGAGGACTTATGACAGCGTATTCCGTTTTTACAGAGAGATATATAAGGATAAGTTTGATGAGGAGATGGAAAAAAAGATGAAACTGAAAGAAAAGGTCCTCGACTCAATGATGGATGAAAAGGTTCTTCTTATCGCTGCGAAAGATGCGAGGATTACCGTGAGCGATGAAGAACTTCACGAATCAATAACACGTGAACCAGCTTTTATGAGAAATGGGATTTTTGATAAGCAGGTATACCTTAACAGGCTGAGGCTGAACAGGATAACCCCAGAGGCATATGAGGGCTTGAAACGGCAGGAACTTACGCTTAATAAAATGAGGCGCTTAATAGGGCTGTCTGTTGATATAACAGATATCAACTCCGATTTAAAACAGGTATCCGGTAATGAACAGTTAGTAAAGATGCTCAGTGAAACAATGCTTAATGACAGGAGAGAGAAGGCAGTAAAGTCCTATGTTGAGGGTCTAAAAAAACAGATAAAAATCAAGATTAATACCAAGCTCATTTCCTGATGAGGACCAAGACTTTTGCAAAACTATTTAACCACAGAGAACATGGAGATAGAATAAAAGTTCGCATTGTTAAAAAATACAGCATCTTGCAAACCACAATATTTTTGTAGTAGCATTAATTATCAAAGTGTTCTCTGTGGTTTTCGATTTATAATTCTGGTTAATCAATGCCGAAGTGGTGGAACCTGGTAGACACGCACGTTTGAGGGGCGTGTGGGGTAACCCGTGCGGGTTCAAATCCCGCCTTCGGCACCATCCTCCTATCCCGGTGGCCAGTACATACGCCGCCCACCGATAACATGAAGATGAACGTGATAAACAGCTTGCCCTGACTCTGGGTTACAGTTCATAACAAGCCTGAAGCCACGTTCTGCTATACCCTTATCTCTTGCAACCCTGTTTGCAACTTGAAATAAATGGCTGATAAGGGCATTATCTTCTTCTTTAATATCAAGGCCTGTGGAGATATGTTTTTTAGGTATCACAAGTGCGTGTATAGGTGCCTGTGGATTAGTGTCCTCGAAGGCTATGACAAGATCATCTTCATATATTATCTTTGCAAGTCGTTTCTTCTCTATGATCTCACAGAATATACAGCCCATAAAAACCTCTTAAGCTATTATTCACTACTCCAATGACCCTTACATTGGTTTTTATTCATAGAGCAGAGGGATTAGCTCTTTCAGGTTATCTATCATATAGCTGGCATCTTTAAGCACTATTTTTGGTCTATAGCCATAGGTAACGGCCACTGTTTTTACGCCCGCCTTTTTCCCAGCCTCTATGTCGTAGTTACTGTCGCCCACGAACAGGGCCTCACGAGGGCTTATACCGAGTTTGGAAAGCACGTAAAGGACAGGTATGGCCGATGGCTTCTTTTCCCCTGCTGTATCGCTTCCTACGACGAGGTCGAAATACACTGAAAGGTCAAGTTCTATGAGTAGCCTCTTCGAAAGGGACTCCCTTTTGTTAGAGATAACAGCCTTCTTAAAGCCCGCAAGTTTCTCAAGTATCTCCCTGACATTTGGGTATTCCCTTGAATGGTCAGTCAGGTGTTCAGAGTAATACTCGAGGAATCTCTTTATTACCTCATCCTTAAGGTGTGCCTTTTCAGGAGAGAGGATTTTTTCGACGAGACTGCTGATGCCCTCGCCAACCATTCCGATGATATCACTGACAGTGAAGTTCTTAAGGCCGTATGGCCTCAGGGCGTAGTTCAGGGCATCTGTTATGTCCTGACTTGTATCGACGAGTGTGCCATCGAGGTCAAAGATAATGAGCTTAACAGGCATAGGCAAATTATATCACACCTTCAGCCTTCCGCTACAGCCTTGAAACTCACTCTGAACTTGATTCAGGGTCAGGGTCTGATGTCGCACAAGCCAGCCCTAATTATCGCTGGATTTGGGTTAGGGTAAACTCAATACTGTAGATGTTAAGTTTTTGTAATCTTCCTGAAAAAGCAGGTTCTGTTTCCTGTGTGGCACGCACCCACACCATGCTGAATTACCTTTATCAGCAGTGCGTCCTCATCACAGTCATACAGGATTTCCTTAATCTCCTGAATATTGCCTGAGGTCTCGCCCTTTTTCCAGTATTTCTGCCTAGAGCGTGACCAGAAATGTGTGAATCCTGTTTCGAGTGTCATTTCCAGGGCTCTCCTGTCCATATAAGCCATCATCAAAACATCGCCATTTTCTATGTCCTGTATGATGGCTGGTATAAATCCTTCATCATCGTACCTAAGTTCGGGTATCATTATTTCTCTCCTTATTAAAAAGTTATAAGTTACAACTTTTGGTTCTTCTCCAATTTAGTTGCTAAAGAGGGTTCGAGGATTCAAGGATTCGAGGGTTCAAGTATTTGTTTTCTAATATTTTCACTGGAACCCTTGACTCCTTGAATCCTCATGATCTTACCAACTTTTTTGGAGATGATCCCAACTTTTTAATAGATGATTTTAAAGTTTGATGGATGTATAGAAAGGTTCGATACATACCACAGGGCATCAGGGAATTTCCTATCTGCATCCTTATTAAAGCTTTATCTATCACTTAATCTTTTGACAAAAAGTTCTACATTCTTCTTGAAAATTAAGAGAGCTGTATCCTTATGTGAATTTTTATACATAACGACATAATATTTGCCGCATAAATATGGTAATATATAGCCACAACCATAATAGGAGGTGGCTATGAGAAAGTTGGAAATCAGAGATGCTGAAATGATGCAAATTGCCATTCGTCA
>JBFMAM010000178.1:0-4323 GCA_040755805.1 Nitrospirota bacterium | reverse complement strand
TCTCATCAATTTCTTTTGCAGTGAATGTCCTACCTCGATATTTGATGGGTTTGTACATGCATTGTTTATATCACAGGTGAGGGGCGGAACGCAAGAGGTTTTTTTTATCCTATAACTGAGGGATTACGCTGATAGATGCTTTGCCCAAGCCACCTTTGGGCCATGTCCTCTTCTGATATGCAAATTGGTGGCAATTGTAGAAAGTCACCAACAATCACAACTGCCTTTCGGCATCGGCCCAGTGCCCAATATAGATGAGGCATTGGAGCCATGCTCGCCTCATCTACCACAAGAACATCAAAAGGCGTGTCGGGAAATTCTTTCGCCGAGAAGGTTTTCGTCAACGTTGTGCAAACAACTCTCGCCTCTGACAGAACACGTTTCTGAAGCTCGTCTAACTTTTTCTGAATCTCGCTAATCCGTGCTATTATTCTGCTTTTTTCCGCATTTAATTCCTGCTCTTTGTTACGGAGGTCAAGCTCTGAGAGACTCAAACTCCTTAAAAGTGAACCGACCTTTTGCTGAATGGCATAAAGACGGGCTTCTGCTTCCGATTTTTGCTGTTCGATCTCCTGGACCCGCAATGCGCGCTCGCGCAATTCGCTCCGTGAACTGTCTAACCATACTGTCGCCCGGTCAATTTCCTGTCGTATCTTTATAGGATCCAGACCTAAGAAAAAACGCTTAACAGCTCCTGAAAATTCCGCCTTGCGCAACTTGGTCTGCAACCCACTCAGATCGTTCTCTATCTTGCTAAGCTGTACCTTGATATCAGCGATTTCTCCTTTGTTATATATTATGGCATCAGTGAGTTGTTTTATTTGGTGTGATACAGCCTCTCTTTCCTGGATGGCCTCCGACGCCGAAGTCAGATAGGTCAAATGTTGTTCAATTTTACCTTTCTGCTGTTCAAGTTGTTCTTTTTCCTGGTTTAAGGTTGCACCGATCCTCTCGGCTATCTTTTCAAGAAGCACAAGATTATAATCCGTCTCTAATTTTTCTTTTTGATAGTTTCCAAAACGGATGATCTGTCCCCGGTTGTAGTACTCTGTTGTTTTCAAAATCTCCGCTATGTCTTCTGTCGCTTCATCGACTGCTGCATTGGCGTGGGCTACCACAAGGGTTTTCATGCCTCGCTTGAGGAAGCATTCGACAATACGAGCTAGAGTTTCTGTTTTCCCTGTCCCAGGTGGCCCCCAAACAAGAGTCAATGGCAACCCCTGGGATACCTTGATAGCTTTTAGTTGGCTGTCGTTTGGGGTTTTCTTGGGATGCGGCTCCAGAGAGGGTAGAGCGATTAATTCAGGTGAGTTAATCGCTTCTCCTTTTAACACCAGGTTTGCCAGAGTAAAGTCAACGGTAAGTTCACCATTTAGAACCGCCTCAAATTTCTTTTTGAGCATCTCATGCAGGAAATAGAGGTTAGTAATTAATCGGGCCTCAGGAATAGACGGACCGAAATCATGTTCAACTCCTATGATAACTTCTAAACCTTGCGTCTGGATGATTTGACCTTGGTAACGTGAACCACCGACTTGTACCTCACCGGCGCATCATCAATTGTAGCGATGAAGTTTTCAAGCATGAAAGAGTAAACAAAGATTCCGGAACTCTCACGAATAAATTGCCCATCAAAAACGCGAACTACTGATCCACCTTTTCCTGCTTTGATGGCTTCAATTTCTTCACTGAGAGCCTTAATAAAATAAGTTATGAGTTCTCTTGAGAACAGTATGGGATCACTATGTTTGCTTGTGCTGCTGGTCTGCGGAATATCAAGCAGGGCTTTACAAGAACCACACTTATACTTACCGTCTTCCCTTGGTGGGTCTGGGGTTCGGTTCTTTGTTCCACAATTTGAGCATTCTACAATCATGGCTTGTACGATTCCTCAGCCAAAATTTTAACTAACCATTATGCTTTTTGCTGATGTGATAATTACAGAAAGAAGTCGTTGCGACTTGTTCCTGAGTTGCTCAGCAAGCCACTGATTATATTGGATTATAACTTCTCTGTTCTGTTTTGTAAAATTGACTCTACTACCCTGCACCGCTGATCGGCAGTGGACGAATGCGGATACGAGTTTGTTCTAACACGACAATACATCCTTGTTCTATTGCCTCTGTAATGTGTGATAAGTTGGCAAGTAAAAGCTCAACCTGGGCATCAGGACGTCTTGGCGTCGCCCGTACGTGCACCGCATCGTGTCCGGCATCTCGAAGACCTTTTGCTATAAAAGGTGAAAGCGCATTATCAATCAAAAACCTCACGGCATCGCTACCAGTGGTAGTTCCCGTTCCCGCACAGCTTCAGCGGCATATTGGAGAGCCTCGCGAATATCCTCGTGCTCAAGGTCAGGAAATGCCTTGAGAATCTCTTCCTCGGTCATACCGTCAGCAACCATGCCAACTACAGTCGAGACAGGTATGCGTAATCCGCGAATACAAGGCACACCATCCATCTGCTTTGGGTTCACCGTTATACGGGTAAACTTCATTACACCATACCTCCTATATCTATTCACTCCTCAATGCGTACAATTTTATTTAATAGTTAAGCTTCTTTATAATGCAAAAAATTTCAGAAACTGTTGGCAAAGCCTCTACATTCATAGAAAGTTCCACTAAGTGATTTCGCACCGATTGTATTGAATTATAACTTCTCTGTTCTGATTTGTAAAATTAAAATCTCTATCGGTTAGGACACCTACAGAGGAGGCCCTGAGGACTTTTCTACTAATGCTGCATGATATACTATTTTAGAGGAATGAACAACTGGCAAGACCGCAGGGTATCAAAATATTTTCATGGATATCACTTGTTGTCATTCCTGCGAAAGCAGGAATCCAGAAAGAAAAGATACTGGATTCCGCATCAAGTGCGGAATGACAATGAAATACGAATTATTTATGTTTTAGATATCTGCTGCTTGCCGTTGTAAGGTTCATTTTAAAAATGGTGATTTTATGATGGATGATATTTACCCCGTTAGAAAGAAAGTCCCGACCAGAGGGCAGGCCCCGTTAGATAGGAAACATCTAACGGGGCGGTTGACGAGGTTTACTCGCTAAAGGAAAGATACATACTTTTCTATCTCATTTCCAGTTTTGGGAAAATCTTTAAAAGGCAGGATTAAAACAAAAGACTTTCCACCGTATACTCTGGTAGAACTAATAGTTACTATTCTACCTTCATGCTCGATAAAAGGGCTACTCGAAGCTTTTCTTGGTTCATGAGTTCTTATAATATATTTAACGTTTAATCTCCTTGTAATCTCCTCGCTTATATCCGGACCAAATAGTACACCGGCACCGCGTGGATTTCCATACTCACCTTCTATTTCATAAGGATCGCTCCATAGTATATCTTCTTCTATTAATTTATTTGGATTAACCAAATCTTCTTCACTCCTAATCCTACTAGAAACGCCTCCATGAACAAAAAGAACCCTTCCAGGGGTTATAGCTGACAGGTAAAGCCCATCCAAAAAATTTTTTCTAAGTTCTTCAAAGTATAATCTCCAGCCTCCTCTCTTTCTTTCCGCCTCTTTTATTAGGGTGCAAGGAGTAAACATTGGTTCTCCTTCTGGTGTATAATCCTCGTGGTTCCCTTTGAGTGGGATTATCCTTTCAGGATAACTTTTGATTAATTCTTGCACGCCTTCTACAACTTCAACGCTATTAGGCCCTCTGTCTGCATAATCTCCTAAGAAGATTAGAAGATCTCTGTTGGGAATAAATATTTTTTTGATTGTATTAAAACTGTATGAATCACCATGAATATCACCAACAGCTATAAGTCTTTCCTCTGGATCCACCAAAGGCGGTATGATAGCTAATCTTTCTCTATTTTCGAAAGGCATATACTAAGCTTTTTCTTCTCCCCTTATGACCTTTTCTGCCTCTTCTTTATCCGCCTTCCTGACCAATATCTTTATTTCACCCATTTTACCGACACTTACAGGATAGGGACTCACCTTTGATGATCTTACGACTGCTGTTATCCCTCCGCTTTCCAGCAGGTCTTTTATTATCTCTGCCTCGATAGGGTCGTATGTAACAAAAACCACAACCCATTCCACATAAAAAGTTTATCAAAGAAGTCTAAAAAAGTCATCGAGGTTTGTTCATGCATAGGAAATTATAAACCAGACACTGAGACACAGAGATTTAAGGACATAAATTTTAAAAAACTTATGGTTCTTCTCCAATTTCGTTGCCAAAAAGGATTCAAGGATTCTAGGATTCAAGGGTTCAAGTGCTTGTCTTCTAAGGATTTTATTAGTGCCTTTAGCATCCTTTCAACTTCTCCTATATTTGTCTGA
>JBFMAM010000177.1:0-4332 GCA_040755805.1 Nitrospirota bacterium | reverse complement strand
ATAGAAAAATATATAAGTGATTGTGCGTGGGAAGCAGGTTTTACTGAAGATATAATTGTTATGCCTATTACAATAAGCATGGATACTCTCAAAAACAGCCCAATCCGTGAATCCGTTTTCATCAAAAATGTTTATCGGGAAGGGGTTGCTGTATGAAGGAAGAATTGCTCGCATCAAGAGCATCCCTATAAAAATGCCAACCTTAACTACAGTGAACTGAGACAAAAGGGTAATGGGTCAAAGGTGAACACTTTGGGTAACTGCCAGCGATCTAAAAGAGGGAGAAAAATACTCAAATTGAAGAATAAAGAGATAACCTCAAGAAAAGACAACAGCTTTTGATATAATTATGGAGAGGCATTAAATATATGGACTATGTAACTGCATGGAAGGCCAGATTGGCAGAGGATGAGGAAAGGAGGCTAAGGCTTTTTGAAAAAGTTAGAGAGGCTGCTAAAAAATCAGCAAAGGTCTTAGTTGAAGAATTCGGGGCAGAGCGGGTTTATCTCATCGGGTCGCTTCTAAGTAAAGATGATTTCACGGAATCTTCTGATGTTGATATAGCTGTAAGTGGTCTAAAGACAGAAGAATATTTTAAGGCATTAAGTCTAATCTGGGGATTATTCCCAAAGGGGATTAAACTTGATCTTATCCCAATAGAAGATGCAGACGAATATTTAAGGTCAAGGATTCTTACAGAAGGAGTGATTCTATATGACAAAAAACAGTCTGCGCGTTCTTGAGAAAGAAATTGAGAAAGAATTGAGAGACCTCGAAAGGCTGGATAAGAAGATGGAGGAGTTATAAAAGTTATGCCATTTAAGAACATCCCTATAACAAATGCTAATCGTTTAATCAATCATGGACCGACTATACTAATAACCTCAAAACTTGGAGAAAAAATCAATATTATGACTGCTGCCTGGCAGATGCCTGTGAGCTTCAAACCAATGCTTGTGGCCGTCTCCATAGGTCATGAGAGATTTTCTCATAAGCTTATCCTGGAGAGCCGTGAGTTTGTTATTAACATACCCCATCTTGGAATTATTAAAGAAGTATTATGTTCTGGAACGCACTCGGGAAGGGATATAGACAAATTCAAGATCTGCAAACTTACTCCAGTGAAGGCCCAGAAGGTCGGTGCCCCCCTTATCAAAGAGTGTATTGGCAATATCGAATGCAGGCTCTATTCCCATCATGAGGCTGGTGATCACACTATCTTCGTAGGAGAGGTCATAGCTGCTTCAGTAAAAGAAGGGATATTTGATGGCTACCTTAAGGTTGACCTCCAACAGGCAAAAACAATTCATCACCTTGGTGGTAAGATTTTCTGCCATCCTGCCGGGATAGATAAAATCTAAATTCGAAATCCTAAATTCTAAATAATATCAAATGACAGAAATTCAAAACAACGAACTGAGTTTTGGTCATTTGAAATTAAGATTTAGAAATTGTTTAGGATTTAAATATTAGGATTTAGAATTTACGCTATGTTCTTTATAGCTAATTGCAGGGACATCAGAGATTAGAAAAGTGCTAAAATAAAAATAAATGAGTCTATTACATCTTTATCGAAGACCAGCCCTTTCTCTGGCGAAGAAAAACGAGCTTTTATCAATTGTAAGACAGAATGTCTCCTCTGAGATAAGAGATATAGAGACAGAATACTGCTTTAATATCGAGACAACAGCTCCGCTTACAGATGAGGAGCTTAATATGCTTCGATGGCTTCTTGCAGAGACATTTGAGCCTGAGAATTTTGCCAGTGAGAGTTTTTTGACTAATCCCTCTGAATCCCCCCACACCCCCCTTTGGAAAAGGGGGGCTGAGGGGGGGATTTTAGTTGAGGTTGGGCCGAGGATGAATTTTACTACTGCATGGTCAACAAATGCGGTTTCGATATGCCATGCCTGTGGATTGACAAAGATTACCCGTATTGAACAGTCGAGAAGATATAAATTAACTGGAATTTCGAATTTCGAATTTCGAATTTCGAATTTTATTAATCTAATTCATGACCGTATGACAGAATGTCCCTATCCAGAAAGGCTCACTACCTTTGAGACAGGAATAGAACCTGAACCTGTTTATATAGTACCACTGATTGAAAGGGGCAAAGAAGCTCTCATGAAGATAAATACTGATATGGGACTCGGCCTTGACGACTGGGACATAGACTATTATTACAACCTCTTTGTTAATGACATAGGTCGCAATCCTACAAATGTAGAATGTTTTGACCTGAGCCAATCAAACAGTGAACATTCAAGACACTGGTTCTTTAAAGGCAGATTGATTATTGACGGAAAAGAGATGCCTTATACACTAATGGATATAATCAAGCATCCTTTAAGGACTAATCCCGCTAATAGCATTATTGCCTTTAAGGATAACTCAAGTGCAATCCGAGGTTATGGGATTTGGACCATAATCACCGAACATCCAGGCAAGCCCTCCCGCTTTCGGGATGCAAGACTAAATTACCATATCATTTTCACAGCCGAGACACACAATTTTCCTACTGGTGTTGCACCATTCCCTGGGGCAGAGACAGGCACAGGGGGAAGGATAAGAGACGTTCATGCTACAGGCAGAGGAAGCTTAGTCGTAGCAGGTACCGCTGCATACTGTGTTGGCAATCTGCAGATACCAGGCTATCCCCTACCATGGGAAGACGCCTCCTTTGGGTATCCACCTAACCTGGCAACACCGCTTCATATAGAGATCGAGGCAAGTAACGGTGCCTCTGATTATGGGAATAAATTTGGTGAGCCTGTGATTCAGGGATTTACAAGGTCTTTTGGTATGAGATTGCCAGACGGTGAGAGAAGGGAATGGGTTAAGCCCATAATGTTTACAGGTGGAGTAGGACAGATAGACAACAGGCATATTGAGAAGGGAAAGCCAGAAAAGGGTATGCTGGTAGTGAAGATTGGAGGTCCTGCATACAGGATAGGGATAGGGGGTGGTGCCGCCTCATCTGTTTTAGCTGGCGAGTTAACAGAAGAACTGGATTTCAATGCGGTACAGCGCGGGGATGCAGAAATGGAGCAAAAAGTTAACAGGGTCATAAGGGCATGTGTGGAAATGGGAGATGAGGATCCTATCATCAGCATTCATGACCAGGGTGCAGGCGGAAACTGCAATGTAATCAAGGAGATTATCCATCCGGCAGGTGCAAGGATTGAATTAAGAAATATCCTGGTTGGTGATAGGACACTCTCTGTCCTTGAGATATGGGGGGCTGAGTATCAGGAAAATGACGCACTACTTATAGAGTCTCACCGGATTGAAATGTTTAAAGACATCTGCAGAAGAGAGAAAGTTCCATGCTCTATCATAGGAGAGATTACAGGAGAAGGTTGCATTGTGCTTCATGATAAGACAGATGAAAGCAAGCCTGTAAATCTTGAACTATCAAAGGTTCTGGGTGAGATGCCGCAGAAAAACTTTTATATTGAACGCATACAACCAAGGTTTGAACCCTTGAAAATCCCCCCTTACCCCCCTTTACTAAAGGGGGGAGAAGGGGGGATTACTGTAAGGGATGCCATTAAAAGGGTGCACCGCCTTGTCTCAGTAGGCTCAAAGAGATTCCTTACCAATAAGGTAGACAGAGCTGTTACAGGGCTTATTGCCCAGCAGCAATGCGTTGGCCCTCTTCAGCTTACTCTATCTAATGTTGCGGTCATTAGTCAGAGCCATTCTGGATTGACAGGAGCGGCCATATCCATTGGTGAACAACCTATAAAGGGTTTGATAAGTCCTCAGGCAATGGCGCGCATGAGTGTTGGTGAGGCGGTCACAAACATTGTATGGGCAAAGGTGAGCGCCCTTGAAGATATTAAATGCTCAGCCAACTGGATGTGGGCAGCAAAGCTTCCAGGTGAAGGTGCCAGGCTCTATGATGCTGCAATAGCATTGAGGGATATTTTACTTGAACTCGGCATAGCTATCGATGGAGGCAAGGATAGCCTTTCAATGGCTGCCATGATCCCTGATTCATCTGGTAAGACTGAGATAGTCAAGGCCCCGGGGACTTTGGTGATTTCTGCCTATGTCACATGCCCTGATATCACAAAGGTTATCACACCTGATATAAAGAGGCATGGTGAAAGTAGGTTGCTTTATATTGACCTCGGAGAAGGTAAAAATAGGCTTGGTGGTTCAGCCTTAGCTCATTGTTATAAACAGATAGGTGATGAATCTCCTGATCTCGATGACCCTCAACTTCTTAAGCGGACCTTTAATGCCATCCAGAGGCTAATCTCAGGAGATCTGATCCTTTCTGGGCATGATAGAAGTGACGGTGGATTAATAACGACGCTCCTT
>JBFMAM010000176.1:0-4383 GCA_040755805.1 Nitrospirota bacterium | reverse complement strand
AGAGATAGTGCCTACAAGGACAGGCTGGCCTTTTTTGTATAGTTCTTCGATCTCCCTTACGACGGCATTGAATTTCCCTCTTTCTGTCTTATAAATCACATCAGGATAATCAACCCTTATCATAGGTTTATCTGTAGGTATTACAAGAACTTCGAGGTTATAGATCTTTGCAAATTCTTCTGCCTCTGTATCAGCTGTTCCTGTCATGCCAGCGAGCTTTTTATACATCCTGAAGTAATTCTGAAATGTGATTGTTGCGAGGGTCTGGTTTTCACTTTCAATTCTGACGCCCTCTTTTGCCTCTATAGCCTGATGAAGACCATCTGACCAGCGCCTACCAGGCATGAGCCTGCCTGTGAATTCATCCACAATTATTACCTCACCGTTTTTGATAACATAATCAACATCCCTCTTAAAAAGTGTATGTGCCTTGAGTGCTTGCAGGACATGATGTACAAGTTCGATATTTGATGGATCATAAAGGTTGCCTGCCCCGATCAATCTTTCTACCTTTATATTGCCCTCTTCTGTAAGAATAGCAGTCCTTGCCTTTTCATCAATCGTATAATCAATATCTTTTTGAAGCCTTGGAATAATCTTATCTATCTTGTAATACTTATCTGTGGATTCTTCTGATGGGCCTGATATAATGAGCGGCGTCCTTGCTTCATCTATAAGGATGCTATCAACCTCATCTACTATTGCATAATTTAATTCCCTCTGACAGTAATCAGTTATCTCATACTTCATATTATCCCTGAGATAATCGAATCCAAATTCATTGTTGGTTCCGTAAGTTATGTCTGCTGAATATGCATCTTTTCTTGAAGATGGCCTGAGAAAGTCTAATCGCTTATCTGTTGAAAAATATGATGGATCGTATATAAAAGAGCCATCATGCTGAATGACTCCTACTGTAAGACCGAGAAAACTATATATTGGCCCCATCCACTGGGTATCCCTCTTAGCAAGATAGTCATTAACAGTAACAACATGAACACCTTTACCTTCGAGTGCATTCAGATAAACGGGGAGGGTAGCAACAAGGGTTTTGCCTTCACCTGTCTTCATCTCTGCAATCCTGCCCTCATGGAGTACAATGCCACCGAGGATCTGAACATCAAAATGCCTCATCTTAAGCCTGCGCCTGGATACCTCACGCACTACTGCAAAGGCCTCTAAAAGTATATCATCAAGGTCTTCACCTGTCTCAAGCCTTCTTTTGAATTCTTCAGTCTTGTCTCTGAGCTGTATGTCTGAAAGACCGGCTATATGCGGCTCAATTGAATTGATTTTTTCGACAATTGGCCAGAGTCTTTTTAGTTCGCGCTCATTCTTGGTACCGAAGACCATTCTAAGTAATGTCCCAACCATAATTATAAATATAATAGAATTAACCCAGATAATGCAATTAACCACAAAAATGCAATTCAAAAAACATATATAACCACAGAGGCACAGAGAACACAGAGAAAGATGTTGTTTTAAAAAATAATTTTTGTATAAAAAAGTTCATTCGTAAATCTCTCCGTGTCTCGGTGTCTGGTTTAACTAATATGATTCAATGATAAACCAATGGCATTATTCGAGTTAACCACAGAGAGCACGTAAGTACCTCTGTGGGTTCCTAAATGCATTTTTCTGATTAAAGGGGGGCTAATATTTCAAGAAAGCGGCTTTGCTGAAAGGAGGACCGAATTTAATTTAATCTTTCGAGGCCAGCTATAGATTCCATGGGCATATTTTTTATCCACTTAACCTTTACCCTTATCTGGAAACCTCTAATAGAAAGGTCTATGATATCTCCTTCCATTACGGGTGGATCTCCAAAGATATTTATGCCCATCCCACCTTCTGAAAGGTTTGATATGAGTGCTTCAATATCCTGTCCCTGATGTGAAAAGACAACGGGTATCTCGCTTCTTATCCGTTCTTCTTCCCTTCTTTCAGGTCCTAATTCTCCGCTGAAAATGACACCACAGAAGGGACATGCGGTAAATGCCATTGCTGAAGAACTATATGAATCTTTCCGACAATTTGGGCAACTAAATTTTAACATTGACCACCCTAAATTTTATTAGCAAATCCTGCGCCAGAAAATACCACTTTTTTATCATATTGATTTTAAAAGATATTTCAGGATGTTCGATTAAAAGGACAGGTTAAACTGTAAAAAAAGCCGACAGTTTACTAATATTAACTGTCGGAATAGTTTACAGTTACCCCATTCATTTGACTTGACATAATCCGTAAGGAACAATATAAAACTTCGGGTAGGGGAGGCTAAAGCCTCCCCTGAGGGATTTTATAGAATGGGCGACTAAAGTCGCCCCTACTCGTTTGATTACGGATGTAAGCATCACCTTTTCCGTGATACGTAGAGTCTGGAGAACGCCCTTTCGCTTAGTAAACGAAATCTCTGACCAGTCTAAGGCTCTGTCGCTCGAATTTGCAAACTCGGCCTTCGGCCTCAAACAGTGCAAATTCGCCCCTCAAGGGACTCTCCTTTCGCCAAGACTGGTAACCAAAGATTTCGTAAAGTCGCTCAAGGGCATTCCTCCATCCCGAAGAACAGCTTCATCACGGAAAAGGTGATGCTTACATTACGGATTATGGACTTGACAGAAGGTATGTTAATATTTTAATTTAAGGTATTTAGCAGATGACGCCTTTTCTTACAGGGGGAAAGAGGAGTAAGGAATGAATACCCGTCCAACTGTTTTTTTAGTGGACAACGAGCCGAATGCATTGAAGGTGATGTCTGCAGTCATCAGGGATAGCTTCCTCTATAATGTGATAACAGCAAGGAGTTACAAAGAGGCGATTAATATTCTTGACACAGTAGATAATATAGATGTGATAGTGACAGATGTGGTGATGCCTGACGGGAGCGGATTTGATATATTTCATTATGTTAAAGCCCGTCATCCAGACATCCCAGTGATCCTGCTCACAGCTTATGGGAATGTGGATTCTGCAGTTAATGCAATAAAGGAAGGGGCCTTTTATTATCTGGTCAAACCACCTGACTTTTCCCAGCTCAGGGTAATAATGGAAAAGGCAGTTGAGCAAAAGCGTCTGAGGTCTGAGATAAGTTTACTGAAAAGGGAGATAAGCGAAACCTACAGTTTTTCGAACATCATCGGAAAATGCGATAAGATGCAGCGCATCTTCAATCTCATCGAGACTATAAAAGATTCAGACTTAAATGCCCTTATTACAGGAGAAACAGGAACAGGTAAAGAGCTGGTAGCAAAGGCTATACACTTTAATAGCAGGCGCAGTGAAGGTCCTTTTGTTACTGTCAACTGTACCGCTATTCCTCAAACATTACTCGAGTCAGAGCTCTTCGGATTTGAACGAGGCTCATTCACAAGTGCCTATTCGAGGCATATCGGCAAATTTGAACGCGCAATGGGTGGAACCATTTTCCTTGATGAAATAGGAGACCTCAGTTTAGACCTCCAGTCCAAGCTCCTCAGGATAATCGAAGAAAAAGAGATTGAAAGAATAGGCAGTAATAAAAAGATTAAACTTGATTTCAGGCTTCTTGCAGCAACTAACAAGAATCTAAAAGAAGAGGTTAAAAGGGGTAATTTTCGGGAAGATCTTTACTACAGACTCAATGTCATTCATATCAAGCTGCCCCCACTTCGTGACAGGATAGAGGATATCCCGTTACTCATATCACATTTCATTGAAGATGCCTCGAAGAAAGAGAAAAAGGCTATTGGCTCTTTTTCTCCAGAGGCAATGGCTACCCTTATGGAATATCACTGGCCAGGAAATGTAAGAGAACTTGCAAATGTTATTTCGAGATGTGTACTTACAGCAAAAGGTGAGGTAATAACCCTGAAAGATCTACCTACAGATATAAGGGGGATAAGCAAAAAAGAGGAATTTATATTCAGACCTTTCTCAAAGACTTCTCTCAAAGAGATCGAGAGAGAGCTGATTCTCAATACACTCAAAAAAGCTAACTGGAACAAATCAAAGACTGCAAAGATGCTCGGCATTACAAGAAAATCCCTTTATAACCGATTAAAGAAATTCAAGCTTAAAGAATAGCCCGAAAAACGTGTTAATCTCCATGCTCTATGCTCTATGCTTTTTTCTCTGTGTTCTCTGTGGTTAATTGCATTATTTGGTTTAGTACCAACCCGGTCTTCAAAATACACAATGTGTATCTCTTGAGGTACAATTTCCCGATTATATTTATTCTCCTTAGTCTGCTTAATATTTTAGCCTGATCCATAAGAGGTGTATCCTTTAGATACAATTTTTCAGGTACAATATCTTTCTCTCATTAAACGTCTCTGTGTTTAGTCCTAAACTTCTAAGATTGAGTATTTATTATATTTATTAGTTTACACCCGTGGCTTC
>JBFMAM010000175.1:0-4403 GCA_040755805.1 Nitrospirota bacterium | reverse complement strand
TGTCTGTAAGAATGCTGTGAATGATAAAATAAAGGAGACCAAAAACGCGCGTTAAAAAGATACCACCTTTGATATAAAATACGACTGATGTGATAATATAATTCTGATTGGCTAGACAATTAAAAATTATCACAGGAGGTCAAAAATGAAGGAGAAAAGGTGGATTATGTATTGTAAGATTCAAACATTAAAAAGCGAAGGGTTCTCTCAAAGAAAAGTTGCGAAAATGATGGGTTATAGCAGAAAAGCTGTACGAAGGTACTGGGATATGTCACCTGATGAATATGATGAAAGGATATTGGAAAATGCTAAGAAATCAAGCCTTGAGCAGCATAGGGAGCAAATTTTGATGTGGCTCAGAGAATACAAAGAAGTATCAGCTGCACAGATATTTGATTGGCTACAGGAAAAGTACGAGGTTGCAATATCTGAGAGTAGTGTAAGGCGTTATGTAAGTAAGCTTAGAAAAGAATATGATATTAAAAGTGATCTCTCTGAACGTGAATATCAGTCTATACCTGATCCACCAATGGGATATCAGATGCAAATAGATATAGGTATTGTAAGTGTTGAAAATGCAATAACTCGCAAATATCAGAAGCTGTATTGTATAGGTTTTGTACTTTCAAATTCTAGATATAAATATGGAGTCTGGTATGATTATCCTCCAACAGCAAGCAATATGGTAAATGCCATAAAAGCATGTTTTGAATGGATGGGAGGTAAACCCAAAGAACTTGTATTTGATCAGGACAGGCTCATAGCTGTATCAGAAAACTATGGAGATATAATATACACAAAGGAGTTTGAAGCTTTCAGACAAAATGAAAAGCTGAAGATATACCTATGCCGTGGTGCTGATCCGGAAAGCAAAGGACGGGTCGAGGCTGTAGTTAAGTTTTTCAAGAATAATTTTGCCAGATATCGTCCCTTTAGTGAACTATGGCATTGGGAAGAAGAATTTGAGTTATGGCTATCAAGATGTGGCAATGGAAAAAAACATTCAATAACAAAGAAAATACCGGCGGAAGTATTTGAAGTTGAACGCGAATACCTCACACCGATATCATATGAAAATAACAATATTCTCAATGAAAATATATTAACACGGGCAGTAAGAAAAGACAACACGATATTTTATGAGGGCAACCGTTACAGTGTGCCGTTAGGAACATATAGCAATCATAAAGAAGTGCAATTAGAAATTAAAGAAAATGAACTATGGATATACGATGTATTCAGAGATGTTTTACTGGCAAAACATAATATAAGTGTTGAAAAAGGCTCCCTTATCCAGAACAGACACCATTTAAGGAATACAGAAGAAAAAGTGTTGGAATTAAAAAATAAGCTTTTTGATAAATTGATTGAAAAAGCTGCTGCCAGAGAAAAAGCAGAAATGTTTCTTGATGGTATAAAGCAAGAAAAGCCAAGATATGCAAGAGACCAATATAAAATAATAGAACAAGTCATAGTTGATCTAAATAATGAGATACTATCTGCCGCCCTCGAATTCTGTACTGAAAATAAGTTGTACAGTGCTGTAGATTTTAGAGATGCTGTAGCTCATTTCAAGAAAATAATAAAAGAAGAAAACATATCAAAGGACATAAATGACAACACTCCTCCACTGAATAATATAAGGCATTTAAACACAGTAAATGTAAGCAAACGTGAGCTTGCTGAATATACTAAAAAGCTTGGTGGAGGTAATAGCAGATGCCTGAATTAATAAATGTAAAAGAACTATTAAAATACTTAAATCTTAATGAGTCTGCTGCAAAGCTGGAAGATATATGTGCAGCTGCAGCAATAAAGAATAAGACACCTTTAGAAGTAATAGAAGCAGTGCTTCTATGCGAGGCAGACAATCGCAAAGAAAAGAGTAAACTGAAAAGGATAAAAGCTGCGGCATTCCCCTATTCAGAAGTCCTTGAAAGCTTTGATTTCAATCGTAAAGGCTTTAGAGGCATAAGCAAGCTTCACATAAGGCAACTCTCGGAATTAAGCTGGCTGGAAAGTGCATATAACATTATGTTTTTAGGTCCTCCTGGATTAGGGAAGACAAGGCTCTCAATAGGGTTGGGAATAAAGGCAATAGAAGCAGGATATAACGTATCCTTTGTGACACTGGATCAGCTCATGCAGCTGTTGAAAACTGCAGAAATACGTACCAGGTCAAGCAGAAGGGTGAATCAGATAAAGAACAGTGATCTTGTGATACTGGATGAGGTGGGCTTTCTTCCCATCACAAGACAGGAAGTAAATAAGCTTTATGAGTTCATAAATGAGATGTACATGAAAACCTCAATTATATTGACAAGCAATAAGGGATTTGAGGAATGGAGTGAATTTCTAGGGGATAGTGTAATTACAGCAGCTATTTTGGACAGACTTGCACACCATTGCGAAATATTCACTCTAGAGGGGCCAAGCTGGCGCATAGAAAATCGAAAAACCATACTTAAAGACAGTTAACATAAGTCCAAAAGTGGTATCCTTTATATGCGCGTTTTTGGTATCTTTTGTATTGACGTTTACAACTGCTGAGATAGTGTCTTGTCAAGTGGTGTAAATTGATTTCTACTTTGTCTATAACGCAAATAGGTGTGGCCTACGGCCACGGATTTAAATAAATCTACCCGAAAGGTTAGACATATGGTCGTAAAGGCCTTTCGCGGCATAAACGGGCTCCCTCCCGGCAAAGCCGGGTCCCTCCCATTTATTCCACGGTGCCTTGACAACCATATGTCCGCCATGCTCCTGTCCATACTACCGAGGGATGAAGGGAAGAAGCAGGCAATTCTACCATATCCCCCATAATTATCCATTTTAGCATGGCGGACATACCCTTTACCGAAGTCCTTAAAGGAAATTTTTCCCTTAGGAATCAGCTAAAAAAGCAAGCAATTTATTTATGCAGCAACGCAGTGGGCATCAAAGAGCATGATATCCCTGCCGGATTTATCACTTTGTTCATGGACTCCTTGCTAAAGTATTTCCGACCTACCTGCCATTCTTCATGCTGCTCTATCAGCAATGCTCCTACCAATCGTATTACTGATGGCCGGTTTGGGAAAATACTTACGACATCCGTTCTTCTTCGTATTTCACGGTTTAACCGTTCCAACGGATTGGTAGAATGAATTTGTGCCCAGTGGACAGACGGGAATGCCATATACTGAAGTACATCCTCACAACCTTTTTCAAGAATCTCCATGGCCTTTGGAAATCGGTTCTTTAACTGAGATACTACCATGTTCAGCTGTTCTTTTGCAGCTGCCTGATCCGGTGCTGCAAAGATCGTCCGTACAATGGCCGATACCATTCCCTGTTGTGTACGTGGTACCTGGCATAGAATATTTCTCATGAAGTGTACCCGGCATCTTTGCCAGGCACTTCCGGTTAATATCTCGCTGATTGCACTTTTAAGACCTTCATGAGCATCACTGATAACCAATTTGACCCCTCTTAGCCCACGGGCTACCAGCTTACGTAAAAACTCAGCCCAGAAGGGACCACTTTCCGTCATCCCGATGTCAAACCCAAGGATTTCACGCTCACCGTTTTCGTTAACGCCTACAGCAACGACAAGAGCCATGTTCTGAACGTGACCTCCTTCACGAACCTTCGGAAAGGTAGCATCTAACCAAATGTAGGGATATTGGCTGGTCAGAGGACGATTAACGAAGCCGGTAACATGCTCGTCTAATTCTTTGCTGATCCTGGATACCGTGCTCTTGTCAATCCCATCTAGCCCCATGGCTTGTACTAATTCATCAACTTTTCGAGTACTGACACCATGGACATAAGCTTCCTGGATGACATTGACGAGTGCTTGTTCCCACATTCTCCGGGGTTCAAGAAAGCTTGGAAAGTAGGTGCCTTGCCGCAATTTTGGTATGTTTAAATCAATACTGCCCAGACGAGTCTCGTAAGATCTGGAACGCGTACCATTGCGATGGTTATTCCGGTTATCATTACGTTGATATTTTTCAGCACCGACCTTTGCCGATACTTCAGCTTCCATCAGTTTGTGCAAAATCAACGACATGGTCTCACGCAGAAAATCTCCATCTTTTACATCTGCGTAATGCTTGAAAATTTCTTCGATTAGTGGCATTATGTCTTTAGTAGCCACGATATGACCTCCTCTACTTTATTAGTGTGTGAGACCTACAAAGTAGAAAACCATATTCGTGGCTCTTTTGTCAAAGAACAATTTTTGCCAATAAAATCAAGCCGCCGATTTTACACCACTATATAAGACTATAACATGTCGGTTAACTTATCAGTTAATAGGGTATCTACTTTCCCAGGATTTTGGGAAGCTCTTTTAAGAACTCGCTTAGCACTGCTAACCGCTTCCTGTACTGTATCAGCTATTTCACCGGTAATCTTTC
>JBFMAM010000174.1:0-4441 GCA_040755805.1 Nitrospirota bacterium | reverse complement strand
TTTGTCAACGTTTCCAGCGGAAAACTTTTACTCCGCACCCCAGAAAGCCCCGTCTTTTAGGCGGGTTAAAAAATAGACTACGATATTTTTCGACAGTTCTATGCTCCTTCCGCTACATTTCGCTAAGAACTGTTACCGAAACCCTGAATCAGGGTCAGGGTCTGATGTCGCTCAAGCCAGCCCTGCTTATCGCTGGATTTGGGTTTTAACTATTTGACAGTCTTGAGTTTTTCTGTTATTTTTTAACAATGAAAAGGTATTTTCTGCTCTTTATTTTAATAATTTTAATGTTTCTTTCCCTGTACAAAAATTCCCATGGTTATGATTTTGATATAACCGGTCTCCAGCCTGTTGCCCCTTATGGGGTTTTTTCGACTTTCAGTACTGAGAGTCTTTCAAAAGGTAAGGTAGCACTTTCTGCAGGTGCTGAAATATCGAAGGAGCCAGATTTCTACAGGTTTCTTTTCAAGACGGCATACGGCGTTACAGATAACATTGAATTTAATATGACCATACCTTATATATACAACTGGGCTAACTCTATGGATGGGCTTGAAGATATTGCCCTCGGGTTTAAGCACAGGTTTTTTGATGAGGGCAAATATGGACCGTCCATGGCATACATCCTGAATGGCTCTATATCATCAGGACGAGATGAGTTCAGTACAGATGGACGTTTTGGCGTTGGCCTAATTGTAAGTAAAAAGGTGGGCCCGTTCAACGGGCATGCAAATTTGTTTTACGAAAAGCCATGGACCGGGAGGCTTGATGAGGAAGTATCTTTTGCAACAGGTCTGGACTTTGCTGCCGCACATAATTTTAAGATCCTTGCTGAATTATACTTCAGGAAAAGTCATTATTCTACGGAATTTGACTCTATAGAGGGAAGGGTAGGTTACAGGATAAAGACTACAGACATGATATATACAACTTTTGGCGCTGGGTTTGATCTTAAGAATAGAAGCCCTGAGTACCGGATAATGTTTTCAGTAACATTTTTAACACCACAGGAAAAGAAAGAGATTAAAAAGGTGTACGAGGAAGAATAGGAATGTTTGACATCGGAATGCCAGAGCTGATAGTAATATTTATTGTTGCCCTCCTTGTTTTTGGGCCAAAGAGGCTTCCTGAATTAGGCAGGGCAGTTGGCAAAGGGCTTGCTGAATTAAAAAGGTCATTACATGATGTAAAGAAGCAGGTAGAAACTGAGTTTAAGGAGACCACCTCTGATATTCAAGAGGCAAAAAGGTCACTACAGGATGTAAAGGAACAGGTAGAGACCGGGTTAAAGGAGACTATAGATACCTCTGATATTCAAGAGATAAAAAGGTCATTACAGGATGTAAAGGAACAGGTAGAAGCTGAGGTTAAGGAGACTATAGATACCTCTGATACCCAACCGTCAGTAAAAGGCACAAATAAGAAGGTTGAGGAAGAAGATAAGAAAGAAGACAAGAAAGAGGCTTAGATGAAAGACATTAAGATGCCGATAACAGAGCATCTTTCAGATTTGAGAAAGAGGATTATTATATCTCTTATCGCAATTTTAATAGCATTTGTTGTAGCATTTGCCTATTCAGAAGATATTTTTAGACTTTTGACCTTTCCTTTGAGATATGATATTTCATTCAGTATTTCGCCGCCTTTTGCCCAGATGGTAGAGAAAAATGTTAAAAATAATCCACCTCTTGTTTTTCTTGCACCTGCAGAGGCATTCTGGATGCACATGAAAGTTGCTATGATAACAGGTTTTGTAGTATCCCTGCCTGTGATTTTCTTACAGCTCTGGAAGTTTGTATCGCCTGGCCTTTTACAAAAAGAGAAAAAATATGTGGTCCCTTTTGTTATCATCACAACGACCTTCTTTTTAATCGGTGCTGCATACTGTTTTTTTTTCGTGCTTCCCTTTGCAATGGGCTTCCTTCTCACATATAAAACAGGCTCGATGACCCCGATGCTTTCTGTAGGCAAATATATTGACTTTTGTCTTAAGTTTATACTGGCCTTTGGGTTAATCTTTGAACTTCCTATCGCTATAATCTTTTTTACACGTATGGGGATAGTAACTCCGAAGACCCTGGCAAAAAACAGAAAATACGCTATTTTAATAGCCTTTATTGCTGCTGCTATTCTTACCCCAACACCTGATGTGTTTAACCAGACATTGATGGCTGTACCTATGATAGTTCTGTATGAAGTAGGCATACTTGTATCGAGAATTTTTATAAGAAGAAAGGTTGCATAGTGCCTACTATAAGGGGAAAGAGTCTCAAGGCAATTACCTATGATATAGCCGAGGGTTATGTGGCTGTTAATCCTATATTTCTGAAGTCACTTGATGATGATTTTCTCAAGGGACTCTATCATGAGATGATTAAGACCCAGTCAGAAATCAGAAGTGAGAAGTTTCCCCATGGTAACACACAAGCAATAAGGTGGAGGAATATGAGGCTCCAGAGGCTCCATTCAGCCTCAATGATAATCAAGAACTTTGCCAGAGAAAAAAGAATAATCCTTATTTAAAGTTTGACACTCTTAAAGTGATGTGGTAATTTTCTTATATGGAGCCTACTGAAGATATAAAGGCGGCAAAGGACATCCTCCAGAACCTCATGAAGGCCAAAAAAACTCTGAGGATGTATCCCCGGAACAATCCTATCTACATGAAGACGTTAGAGGATTCATACGCACGGTTTAAAAACTTTTTTGATTATAAAGATGAGCTTACATTAAAGATGGGACAGAACAGTATCTCTTACGATTTAGAACAGATATATTATAACCCTGAGAAAGAAGATAACCTGGCACTTTTCTTTTTCAAAGATGGGTTAAGGGAGCTAACGTTTAAGAAGGGGTTGCTTCAAGAAGAGCTCGAGGATTTCCTGAAGATTATTGCTATGGATTTTGACAGGGAAGTGGTAGAAGACGATATCGTTACACTCATGTGGGAAAAGGACTTTCAGAATATCCAGTACATTGTAGATGAGACATTTCTTGTGGATGATTTAGATTATGAAACTAAGGCCATAAATATAGTAAAGGAGAAGGCATCTGATATTGACGGGCTGATGAAGGCTTATATAGATGGATTTGAGGAAGAGGATGTAAAGGGTATATCAATTGTGCCGCTTACAGATGAAGACTTACAGGTGCTTTCAAAGGAACTGGAAAAGGATTTATCTGATAAGATGGAGAAACTGGTTACCATACTCTTTGAAATCTTCTATCAGCCTGAGGAAAAAGGAGACCTTGAAGATAACCTGATGCTCCTTGAAGATACCATTAAGTTTTCTATGAGACATGGGGATATTCATACGGTGTTAAATGTGATAATGAGGGCGAAGGAGATACTCGAGGATCCTTTATCAACAGAGGAGATGAAGAAATACATGAGGATGCTTCTCGCGTATCAAGGAACCGAGGAGATGATAAGCCTTTTCGGTGAGCTTCTGGACAGTAGCATCGGGATAGAGAAAGACGTTTTTAACGGGTTTGTAGAATTTCTTGATAAAAATGCAATAGCACCCCTTGTAAAGATTCTCGGTGAACTGAAGACAATACATGCAAGGAAAAGCGTCATAGAGGTACTTATATTCCTTGGCAGAAAGGACATCCAGACACTCGTGATGAAACTCGATGATCATAGGTGGTATGTTGTCAGGAATATCGTTTATATCCTCAGGAAGATCGGGGATAAAAAGGCTATTGAATATCTCCTGAAGACTGTCAAGCACGGAGACACCAGAGTAAGGAAAGAAGTAATCAGAGCCCTCGGTGAACTCGGTGGGCAGGAAGCATTGCAAACCCTGAGTGAGTGTCTTGACGATCCAGATGTACAGGTCAGAATTGCATCTGCAAGGGCGATCAGCAACATTGGTTCAGAGGATGCTAAAAAGATAATCCTTGAGAAGATATCTGAAAAGAAGTTTAAAGAAAGGGATTTTGAGGAGAAAAAAGAATTCTATGAAGTCCTCTCAAGGTGGAAAGATGCAGAGGTGTTTGACTTTCTTATAAACATATTAAAGAAAAAATCGTTCTTCGGGATAATCAAGGATTATGAAAACATGGCATGCGCGACATTCTGTCTCGGTCTCCTCGGCAATAAAGATGCACTCCCTTTCCTTTACAAATTTAGAAACACTAACAATAAACTCCTGAGAGAATTTTCTCATACCGCTATTAAGAGGATCGAATATGGCCAGTAAAGAATACAGAGAAATCCACAGAAGCGCAACGGATATAATCAATCATCTATCTATTGTCTTGAGGACAGCTCAAATCCATGAACCGAGCAATATTGCTGTTATAACAGCCATCGAAAAATTTATATTGCTCATTAACCCATTGATAGAATCAGAAAGGAGCATAATGATTGAACTCATAGGCGAGTTCTTTTATATCAACGGTACAAGAATCCGCTATTCACTCAAATATCTCCTTA
>JBFMAM010000173.1:0-4446 GCA_040755805.1 Nitrospirota bacterium | reverse complement strand
TAGAACTATATGAAGGAACAGAGCCGATATTCGATTCATTTGGAATTGAGCTCGACATATCAAGGGCCCTCGGTAGAAAGGTCTGGTTAAAATCTGGTGGCTATATAGTTATTGACCAGACAGAGGCAATGACCGTTATAGATGTAAATACAGGTAAGTTTGTTGGAAAGGAGGAGCTTGAAGACACAATACTTAAGACCAATCTCGAGGCAGTAAAGGAGATAGCATACCAGATACGGCTCAGGAACCTCGGCGGGATCATAATAGTAGATTTCATAGACATGGAAAAACATGAAAACAGGGAGAGGGTATTCAATGCATTTATTGAAGCAATGAAAAGAGATAGGGCAAAAAATACAATATCCCATATATCAGAACTCGGGCTTATCCAGATGACAAGGAAGCGTGTCAGGGAGAGCCTCGGCAGAACACTTTGTGGACCCTGTCCTTACTGTGAGGGCAAGGGCTTTGTTAAGTCACCCCGAACCCTGTGTTATGAGATATTCAGAAAAATAAAGAAGCTTGCTAAACATGGTAGAGAAAGTATTATTGTTACAGCCCATCCTTCTGTGGCAGAGCTTCTTTCTGATGAAGAGCGTGCCGGGCTTGAGGATATAGAAAACCGGTATAACGTAAAGGTCACTATAAGGGAAAACAGTAACCTGCATCAGGAAAATTATGAGGTCACAGTGCTTTAATATTAAATACGAAATCCGAATATCGAAATTCGAAATAAATCCAAAGCACAAAATTCAAAAATGTTTGTAGCATTAGGATTTTGATATTGTTTCGGATTTCGAATTTAGAATTTCAAATTTTCCGAAAATAATGAATGATAAATTAGCTCACTTAATAAATATCCTCAAGGATATGGAGAGTGCTGTGCTTGCCTACTCCGGAGGTGTTGACAGCACATTTCTCCTGAAGGCGCTGCAGCTTTCAGGCATAAGGACACTTGCTGTAACAGCGGTTTCAGAAATAACTCCCCATAACGACCTTCTAACCGCAAAGGGCATGACGAGAGAGCTTGGGATAGAACACAGGATTATAAAAACGGAGGAGCTTTCAATGGATGAGTTCTTAAGTAATACGCCCGAGAGATGTTTTTTTTGTAAGGATGAGCTCTTCAAAAAACTTACGGATATCGCCTCATCCGGCAGATATATGTTTATACTTGACGGCAGTCAATTAGATGATACCTCAGACTACAGGCCTGGTAGAGAGGCTGCAAAAAAATACAATGTGAGAAGCCCATTGATAGAGGCCCGACTTTCAAAAAGAGAGGTCAGAGAGCTTTCGAGGCAACTTGACCTTCCAACATGGGACAAGCCATCTTCTCCCTGTCTTTCTACGAGGTTTCCATACGGCCAGAGGATAACAAAAGAGGCTTTGAGAAGGGTAGAAAAGGCAGAAGACCTCCTCATGAACCTCGGATTCCATGAGATACGGGTAAGAGACCATGGTAGCATCGCAAGGATAGAGGTTAGGGAGGATGAAATTGAGTTGATGCTAAGCCATGAAAGGAGAAAGATTATTTCTGAAGCATTAAAATCCCTCGGTTATAAATTCGTATCCATTGACCTCGATGGTTACAAAAGTGGGAGCATGAATAGAACAATTAATTAGCGTCTCAAACACAACTTCTTTTCTTGGTTGTATTTTACGGCTCTTTCGTTTCCGAAGTCAACAGCATTTTAACTTGTTCATCGATAGAGTAATTACTTGATTAAAACACCATCCATATTAGAAATAAAGAAATTGAAAGGAGGTTTGCCATGGGTAGGTGGTTGATGGCTATCACGATTATTATCTACCTCGCTGTTAGTCCAACTAAAGCCTTAGGAGGAGAGAAAATTCAAGAGAGAAGATATCCCATTGAACCTACATTCTGGGTCTACAAAACCCAAGAGGAGATTGCCTGGGAGTTGCTCAGGTATGCACTTGAGAATATACCGAGTCTAAAATTGAGGATCACTCACTATGAGGATCTACTTGAGGCATATAGGAGAGCCCTGAATGTGGTAAAGGAACCAAAAGAACCTATTCCAGCCTATCCGGAAAGGGAGGACTAATTCTGTCCACTTAGCCATAACTTCTTCTTTCTCCTTCTATTTATTGAATGTTTACGCTCGAAAGGATCCTACCCGGCAATTTCTTCAGCCTTTTTCTTATCACCCACGATTAGGTAATAGTCTGTAATAGTGACAAGATCAATAGATGTCAAGGCGTTATGAAAAGTTTCTCGCGGAACGCCGGGGTAAATATCTTTATAATATAATTCATAAGCTAAACTTGTAATTACCGGATTTTTGAAATATTGCTTTCTTATATCAGTGTAAGCTTTCCATAAATTAATTATTTCTTTGGAGTTTTCTCTAATAGCGTTGAACATAACTGTCTGCGGATCTATGGTTGGTTCTACTTCTTGTATGCCATACAATCTGAAGTTATAGAGAGAAAGTGCAAAAAGATATCTTAACAAAATAACGGTAGGATATTTATCTGCAACCTCTTTTAGCCAATTCGTAGCCCATACTAAAAAATATGAGTTAGATAACAAGTCAGCAAGAAAAAGGTAGCGGGCATAGGCAAGAGAATTCTGCTCTGTAAATGAAGCCTTCAAGGATAATTCTTGAAACTTAGAAGACAATTCGTGATATTTCAAAGACAGATTTTGAAAAATAGCTTCCTTACCTTTATCTTCAACGTCTGGTTTCTGGTGAAGTTTCTCTATATACTCTATATAGTTCGCAATCTCAACTCTGAACTGCCAAGCTAGGTTATAGATGAAAGTGTCTTCTTCCTCTATTTTCCCAATATCTTCCCTACGAGCAGCGTCTGTCAAAATAGTTAGAAGTTTGTTACGAAACTCGATATCCATAACGGCCTTCCCTATTTTTTTATTTCAAATCTTTAATCACATATAATGTTGAGCTTCTTTCTGATATGATAATCTCAGAAAGAAACTTTCGAATAAAGCCGTTGCACAATTACTGCCTATTTAGTCTGCAGAGATTATATCATATAAAGGATACTCGACAGGCAAGCTTTCTTTTGCCCCTATACCATGTCCGCAACTACCAGGTGGGAATCCTTGCTCTATAAGTCGGCACTTCTCTTTCAATCAGAAGCCTCTTTATGGTATGAAATCTTAAAACTATTATACAGAAACTTTTTCTTTCTCCGGCAATTCAGCTTTGCTTTAAGGAATTGAAAAAGTCCGGGTCAAGCTTTATGATAGGCTCACTCCTATCAAGGGAGGAGGAGTGAAGGCACGAGCTTGCCTCTCTACGAGTCGTAGACTGGCATTTGGCAAGGGTTCGAGTGAAGTTTTTATTCTTCAATTCATCAAGAAGTTGCTTTAATTCCGCATCAGGGCAAAGGATATTAAGAGAGTTCTCTCGGCTCTATTAAGAGCTTAACGCCTTCTATTATCTCTTTAATCCTTGATGGGGATAAAGAACCAATTCTTTCAATGAGGTCTGATTTATCTACTGTTATAATTTGTGATATGTTTACTACACTGTCTTTCTTGAGATTACCCTCTCCCTTTCGAATCAGGACATTACCAGGTGCTTTTGCCCTTTTTAGATTGGATGTTAGGGCACAAACTACTACCGTATTGATCTTACTTTCATTGAAAACATTATTTTGAATAACAACATGTGGGTGCCTATATCCATGTTCTGAGCCTTTTGGAACACCTAAATCAACCCAGAAAATGTCACCTTGTTTAATTGTCAATATTATTCCTTAAAACTCTACTGGTATAGTATTTCTTGCTCTTTTCCCTTAGAGTTTTCTCTTCTGGAGACTCAACTTCTGAGTATGCATCATTAAGGGCATCTAAAAGTTTTTTAGATTCCAGTTTTTTCAGGAACTCTTTGACCGCTATAACGAATACTTCACTTCTAGAGTAATGATGTTCTTTAGCAAACTTCTCAACTTCTCTAAAGATTTCATCTGGGATAGATACTGCTGTTTTCATACCAAAAAGGATAACATAAGGTTATACCTTTGTCAATACTGAACGGTTAAAAAGAATATCTTAAAACACCCCTCTATCCAGTGTCCTATATTGTATTGCCTCTGAGATATGGTAGGATTGAATGTCTTCCGAGGCATCAAGGTCAGCAATAGTCCGTGACAATTTCAATATCCTCGTATATGCCCGTGCAGACAGTCCAAGCTTTTGCATAGCAGTTTCAAGGAGTGATTGTGCTTCGGGTTTTAGATTACAGCACATAATATTTTAATCACCTACTGTACGCCAGCAAGTTACTCATACCATAGTTCACATTATAATAAAAGTCTACTATTATTTGATCAATTTTAACTCAGGGGCTTGGCTGAGACTTGCTGAAGCGTAGCGAAAAGATTGCATGGCAAAGGCCAGGCATAGTGGAGCGAAGCATGAGCTTGCCTCTGTCCCGAAAGTTTTCGGGA
>JBFMAM010000172.1:0-4497 GCA_040755805.1 Nitrospirota bacterium | reverse complement strand
ATATCTTCTGGAAACTAAGTAGCTTTATTTAGTGTAGGCACACACTGAATTTGCGGTATCCTTGCGAACCCCCGTTTATATTGGCATTTCAGCAGGGCGTCTGTCTACCGACCCAAAACATAGGTCCTAAATTCAGAACAAATTCAATGGAATGTCTCTGGACAACGGTTACGATACCCGTTTTGTTGAAAAGTTTATTGGGGTTATCGGGTTCATTGAGTTTCTTGAGTTTTATAAACCCAAGAAACTATATAAACACAAGAAACTGTGCAAACGCTGTTACCGTTATACGTAACCGATACGGGCCCCGTTAGATAGTAATTACTATCTAACGGGGCCGTAGCCGCCAGACGAAGAAGCAGTATCATTTATAATTTGGTGCTTAGAAAATTTTCTCCGTGGCTCTGTGACCTCTGTGGTTAATTGTATTATTTAGGATTACCACTGGGTGAATAAACAATGACCTCTGTAGTGGTTATAGGCTTCTTCTGAATAAGATAGCCATACCATTTAACTACCGAATCAATTACTATAATCACTGCAAGGACAAGCATAGCTCCCATCAAGAAGGCGTTTATCCAGAACATAGAAGGTTCTGGAGAGGTTGAAGCCTTCGAGGAAAAATCACGGATGAGCTTCAAAGAGGCTGTAAAGGTTATTGATGTCATGAAAAGCATGGGGAGTAATGTTATCCATATGTATTTAGCCCTGCCCATCTTTATTATCAATGTTGTTCCAATGCAGAGTGCAAGCATTCCGAGGAGCTGATTGGCAGTTCCAAACATAGGCCAGATGGTAGATATGGAACCGGTATAGATGAAATATCCCCATGCAAAGACAACAATGAAGCTCGCTACTATGTTTCCGGAGAGGGATCTAAGATCACCAAAGGGTCTGTAGATATAGCCTCCGAGCTCCTGAACCACATATCGGGCAACCCTTGTTCCTGCATCAATGGTGGTAAGGATAAAAAGGGCTTCAAACATGAGGGCGAACTGGTACAAGTATGCCATTAGATGCTTCAAAAATGGTATAGATGAGAATATGTATGACATGCCAACTGCTAAGGATACGGCCCCTCCCGGTCTTCCTGCCAGGTCCACACCAATCGTGGATGATAGCTCCTTGATCTCATGAACAGGAAATCCTAAGGAAGCGAGCTCCTCAAAGGAAAGCTTTGTGTTGATAGCAAAGTAATCTCCTGGTATGAGTACTGTAGCTGAAATCAATGCCATTACCGCCACAAAGCCCTCTGTAAGCATAGCTCCATATCCTATAGGTATTGCATAACTTTCCTTTTCTATCATCTTGGGGGTTGTGCCTGAAGAGATGAGGGAATGAAATCCTGAGATTGACCCACAGGCTATTGTTATGAATACAAAGGGGAAAAGGGTTCCAGGTATTATGGGTCCTCCGCCATGAATAAACCTTGTAAGGGGAGGCATGTGAAGATCGGGGGCTACAGCCAGGACCCCTGCAGCAAGAAAAAATATAACCCCTATCTTCATGAAGGACGAAAGATAATCCCTCGGTGCAAGAAGCATCCATACAGGCAGGACCGAGGCTATAAACCCATAAGCTGCCAGAAGGATGGATAGAGCGTTCTTATCCAGGTTAAAGAAATAGGAGAGAGGGGATGATGGAATGGCCCTTCCGAATATCACAGTCAGGAGAAGCAAGATCATCCCGGTTAGAGAAATCCCGGCAATCTTAGCAGGTCTTATGGATTTCATGTATATCCCCATGAAAAAGGCGATAGGGATAGTCATACCTATAATGAATGTTCCCCAGGAATTATGGAAGAGGGAGTTTATCACAGCAAGACCTAATCCCGCAATGGCAACAATCAGGATAAAGAGTATGGCAATAAGGGCTGCTCCACCTGTTACTGGGCTAACCTCCTCCTTCGCTATCTGAACAAGGGATTTACCATCTCTCCTCATGGAGGCAACAAGGATTATAAAATCATGGGCACCCCCTGCGAGGGCTGCTCCAATAAGGATCCACAGAAAGCCCGGAAGATAACCAAACTGGGAGGCAAGAACAGGGCCTATGAGGGGTCCTGCTCCTGCTATAGCAGCAAAATGATGACCAAATAAAACCCATTTATTGGTTGGATAAAAGTTCTTTCCATCGTATAAGCGATGAGCAGGTGTTATTCTCTGATCGCTCAAGGTGGCAATCCTGGCAGCAAGAAAGGCTCCATAGAATCTATAGGCAAGTATGTAGAAGCATGCAGCGGCAGTAATTAGCCAGATAGCGTTTATCTTTTCCTGAGGATTAAGAATCCCTGTAACAATAGCAAAGGATATAGCAAAAAGAATTGTCAAAAAAATCCATACCATAAATAATAATCTTCTCAATAAAGTATAAAATGACAAATATAGGGTGTCAACCAGACTAATCATAGTTTGATATACGTTTCCAACTTATAATTTCCATATGTGCCATAATGGTGATAGACAGAAGGTGAGCTATTTGAGAGGTGGACGGCTGTCTTTCATCTGGCCGACAAATGTCAGGGATGCAAAAGTAATTCAAATGACCCTGAGAGGTAAGGTAAAAATCATTCCCTTGAGAAAGACCCCCCGATACATAGCCTCCGTGGATGCCTCTTTTACCGATGACAGGGTTATTGCAGTAGCATGCCTCTATAAATATCCAGAGCTCATCTATCTCGGGCATGAGACTGCAATTAGAGAGGCAAACTTCCCGTATGTTCCTGGCTACCTTGCCTTCAGAGAAGGCCCTGTGATTATCGATGCTCTCAAAAGCTTAAAGATAAAACCGGATATAGTCCTATTCGACGGGCAGGGCATAGCCCATCCGATGGGACTTGGCATAGCATCCCATATTGGAGTACTTATTGATATGCCGGCTATAGGATGTGCAAAGTCAAGGCTGGTTGGAAAATATAAAGAGCCCGGTTTTAAAAAAGGGGATTGGTCTCCTTTAGAATATAATAGTAAAGTAGTTGGTGTGGTTTTGAGGACAAAGGACAGAGTCAGACCTGTTTTTGTCTCGCCAGGGCACAGGATTGATTTAAAAGCTTCGATCAAGATTATACTCGGATGTACTAGTAAATATAGGATCCCTGAACCTCTGAGAAGGGCAGACTTTATATCAAAGAAATTAAAGAAAGAGTTATTAGTTAAAACTGGCTAATGAGTAAGCATAAAGATGAATAAATGTCATTCCAGCTTGTCTAGAATCTTTCTTCTATGTAACACTGGTATGAAAGAAAAAAAGAAGGATTCCGGGCAAGCCCGCCTTTGGCGGACACGCCCGCCTGAGGCGGGCAAGTCGGAATGATGACAAGAAAAGGGAGGTATTTTCGAGTGAATAATCTGTTTCAGCACGTTAGGTGTAAGGCTGCGATTACTACCTTGTCCTTTTGAAGTTTATTGAACAATTCAACCGCCTTACCTGTACGTTCAACATGAACCTCAATCCCTTTTGATTCGAGATATATTAGTGTTTCCCTTGGAACTACCATTACCCCTGAATATCCTGTGCCGATTATTAAGATTTCGGGCTTTGCATTTATAATATCAGTCAGGTCAACGATATGAAGAGAATGTCCCTCCTTCCTCCACCATGAAGAATCGACCCTTCCCGGATAAATAATTACATCAGAGGTATAGGTCTTCCCATCAATTGTAATCTTGCCAAAAGAATAATGTTCGATCTTCACTTTGTTTTTCTCTACTTCACTTTAAGCCATATCTGCCCAGAATAAATTTTTCTATATGCTTGAAATTAAGGGATATGGCTCAATTTCTTCGCAAAATCACGGGTCTACCTCAACGGGGCTGAAGTCGAAGCGGAAGCCCCGGCGTGAAATCTGGCAAAGACATTGTGGTCAAATCCAAGAAATGCACTTGTATAAAGGTAGTTTATTTTGTGAAGAAATTGAGCCATATCCTTCATTTTGATTATTTTGGACAGTAGTGACTTTGGACTTATTTTGGCACCCACACTTTCCCCTTGTCAATGATATGCTCTACTTCCCATCCCCTCTTACGCAGCTCCCTCGCAATCCATCTCCTGTGGCATTTCCACGGAAATCGCTCTGCGCAGATAATCACAGCATTCTTATTAAAGGCAATAGATTCGAGCATAGTTATCCCCCTTTTAAAATCATCTGTAAGGGTGTATGCAATGTATCCACCTTTTCTGAAGCCACCGAGTTCTACACCGAGAAAATGATACTCTATCCCCGCACGATTTAGAAGAGGGTCGAGGTTCTCCCTTGTGAATATCGGGATTTTGCTCTTTGGAAACCGCCGGACATCGATCAGAGATTGAATGTTGTAAGCAAGAAGAATCTCTATGAAATCTTCTTCATTCCTCCTGTCTGTACCGAGGGTGTATATCTTCTTCGCTCCCATATTAACATAATACCGCCTTTTTTCACTTTTTTCTTGACAAATAGCCTGTTTTACGCTGAAAATAGGCAGCATGTTCAAATTAAGGCTTTTTATTCTACAATTTATT
>JBFMAM010000171.1:0-4498 GCA_040755805.1 Nitrospirota bacterium | reverse complement strand
GAAAGGGTATGTGTCCTCCAGTCATAATATAACAGGACCTCTTGATAATCCTCTTCCGGTATCATGTCCCAAGGGTTACCATATTTACCTTCACATGCAAAATTAAGTGCATCAACAAAAGCCTGCCCAAGATTATGCCCGCTACGATCAAACACATACACAGCACCACATTCACACTTTCCACCTAAGATATTATTCCCGAGTGCTGTTCTTATCTCATGAGGGATATCAATCATACATCCACAAAACGGACATCTTGCCTCTCCACGTCTTCTCATTATTTTAAGTTATTGTTCACGTTGGCTGAACCTTTTCTACATTATAGATAACGCACTAAATGCTTGTATATTGTCATTGCGAGCCCGAAGGGCGTGGCAATCTCAAGGTGACGAGATTGCGGAGCCTGTTCCTAGCAGAGCGACGAATCTCCGAGTTTGCTTCGGCTTCGCCTCGCAATGACATTTCATTTAATGCGTTTGTATTAGTTTTTGCCTTTTTATTTTTATAGGACATTGCCCTATTAATAAGGCCATCTACCCACTCCATCGTACCAAGTGCATGCAAATATGTATAAGTGGCGAGGATCAGAAATTGTCTCTCTCTCAAAGATATATCACAGCAGAAACAGCGAAAAAGATGGTCACGTTTTTATCTTATACCCCACCACACCGGCAGCAACGCCTGCGTCTACAATCTTTCCTTCTAACGTCAGCTCCTTGATTGCTTTCTTTACCGTTTCTCTATCTAACTTTGTTCCTTTAATAATATCTGCCTGGGTAGCTACCCCTTTTCCGCCAACGCCCCTTAAAAACTCTAAAACCTTTTCCTTTACCTCTTCACTCATTGCTCCCTCCTTCTTAAGTCCGGATTATTACCTAATTAATTATGCCTATTCGTCTGTAGAAGTCAATACGTTATATGAGTTCCTTGCTTTTCCGATATCTTTTGTAAGACCCCGCCATGTTAATAATGCCATCTACCCACTCTCCTGCACCAAGTGCATGTAAGTGTGTATAAGTGGCAAGGACATTTTTATAACAGATACCGTCCATTTTATCAACTATTCCCTGCCCTCTATTCATTTTAAAAGCAAAATAGATATCCTTCGACAAGCTCAGGATATCTGCGGCTACATTGGTGTTGAGGACACGGGAATAATGAAATTCATGCCCTCTGAGAAGAGTGCCTACAGAATAATAGGGATTAGGCTTGTTTACCTCTACTATGGTATAACCATGTGCCTGAGGCTTTTTCTCCAGACAAAATTTGACCGGGAATACACCTGTCATTGGATATGTCCTATCATCTAAGACAAGAGATTCACCCAGATACATAAGGCCACCGCATTCTGCATATGCAGGCAATCCATTCTCAACTACCTTTCTTAAATTATTACGGAAATCTATGTTCTCTGCGAGGGCTATAGCGTGGGTTTCAGGAAAACCTCCACCAATATATAGCGCATCTATTTCAGGTATTTGTTTTTCTTTCAACGCACTTATTTCTATTAGTGTAACCCCTCTTTTCTGAAGTTCCTCAAGGTTCTCAGGATAATAAAACTGGAACGCCGAATCCTTTATAACACCGATTCTAAGTGAGGAGTGAGGAGTGAGGAGTGAGGAGTTTTTGTAACTTTGAACTTTGAACTTTGAACTTTGAACTTCTAAAGGAGGTGCCTCATTAGCAATTTTCCATATAGCGTCTAAATTAAGATATCTCTGTGCTATCTCTGCAATTGCAGAGATAGCATTCTCAACTTCTTTATGTTCATGATATGGTGTTAAACCCATGTGTCTTTCAGGAAAGAATTCTTCGGATAATCTCGGAATAGCACCTAATACTGGAACCTGGCAGTATTTTTCAAAAGACTCTCTTATAACCTTTTCATGCCGTTTATTAGCTATCTGATTAAGGACTATCCCGCTAATTTTTAGGGCAGGATCAAATTTATGAATACCCGCAGCAATGATAGCAGCAGTTCTTGTCATCTTTGTGCAATCAATAGTCAATATGATAGGCGCATTTAATATCTTGGCAAGCTCTGCTGTGCTGTATCTCCCCTCGGAATCCATACCATCAAAAAGGCCGCGGTTACCTTCTATGAAAGCACAATGGAATTCATCCCCTCCCTTGCCCTCCCCCCTCGAGGGGGAGGGTATTTTTAGAGATTCCCCCTCTCCTTGTGGGAGGGGGGGAGGGGGAAGGGGGGTCTCACAAAAATGTTCTACAAACGAGGATAATATCCGGTCTTTTCCTATCAGGAAAGCATCGAGGTTGTAACATGGAAATCCGGCAGCACATGCCAGCCACCCAGCATCAATATAATCAGGGCCTTTTTTGAAAGGGATAATATTGAGGCCTTTTTGCCTATAGGATGCTATTAAACCAAGGCTGAGGATGGTCTTCCCAGAACCTCCTTTAAGGCCGGCTATGACCACCCTCGGAATTGAATAGTTGAGTGATTGAGTCATTAAGTCATCAGATCGATCCATTAATTTTTATTTTACCTTATTGAATTGACTTAATGACTTATTAACTCAATGACTTTACTTTATGAGCCCTTTTTCTCTGAGATACGCCTCATCTGGGATCTCTACCGAGCTGGCACCGCCGGCATAAGAATACATCAGCCTCCCCACATCTATCATCTCTCTCATGGTCTTCTTTACTGTATCTTTATCAACACCAGTCTGCTCCGATACCCCGTTTATCACATCCCTTTCTTTCAACTTTTTTTTGCCCTTTGCAGCCAGGACAAAAGCGTATATCTTATCTTTTAGCTCTTCTATCTCCATAGTCTCTCACCTTCTTTTATTTTAATATTTTGATTCATTTTAGCAGATAGCGGTTAGTATTTGTCAACTAACCGCTATCTGTCTAACTACTTTAATTCTACCACTTAAATGTTGATTGATTCCTTAAGGTTTCCCTCATGAATGTGAAATCATCAATAGCCTGGAATGTGAACTCGATACCGCTGAGTTTAAAGAACCTCTCCCAGCCGATTCTATCTATCCACTCGCCTAACCTTTCCCATTTTCTTGCATTCTTTTCATACACATCAACAATATGCTTTATTGCAGCAACAGTCTTAGGCCATCTCGGAGGCTCGTTCGAAATGTATGGGATAACAAGTCTCGAAAATTTTGTAGGTGTCCTGAGGCAATTTACCTTTCCACCTATCACTATAGCAAGACCATCTCTATAAGGGTCTTTGATATCTATAGCAGGGCAGACAGTAAAACAGTTTCCACAGTACATACACCTCTCGGCTTTAATCTTCACGCTCTTCGTGGCAGGGTCTGGGCTTATAGCCTTTGTCGGGCAGGATGCTATAACAGTAGGTATCTCACATGCCTTTCTCAACCTCTCGGAATCAACAGGAGGCACTTTCGTATGGATTGCAACTACTGCAATGTCTGAGCAGTGGACAGCACCACACATATTAGGACAGCATGCGAGTGCAAGTCTTAATTTATTAGGAAGCTCTTTTGTTGTAATATAATCAGCGAGCTCATCCATAACAGACTTAACTACACCAGAAGCATCTGTTGCAGCACCATGGCAGTGAACCCATCCCTGTGTATGGACCATATTGCTTATCCTCGGGCCGATACCACCAATCATGTAGCCTTTCGCTTTGAGCTCTTTCTGTATAGGCTCAAGATTTTTCTCGTCTGATACGAGGAACTCTATGTTATTCCTCGAAGTCCAGCGGACATAACCACCGCAGTATTTATCTACTATATCACATACCTCACGGACCGTATCTGTAGCAATCAGTCTACAGGTTTGTACCCTTACACTCCATATCTTATCACCGCTTTCTGCGGTATGAACCATTACCCCGGGGCTTAATATATCGTGCTCTTTCCACTTACCATAATTCTTTGCGATCACTGGTGGCAAGAATTGTCTAAAATAAGGCTGCCCTATGTCTGTCTCTCTAAGGTTCTTGGCTTCTTCTGCTGTTAATTTCCTATCACCATAAAATCCCATTTTATATCCTCCTTATTTAAAAATTTAAAAAATGAACTTTCCGGTCTTCTTTTCCTCTTCCTCTCTCTTCTTAAACCTCTCAATATCCCCTTCAGTGAAGAAGAAGAATGGGTCTCTCCTCGGCTCCTTTATCTGCTCTGGCATAGGCGGCACGCCGATAGCCTCAAGGAATGACCTCATGCCCTTAAACTCTATAACCTCTCCGATTCTTTCCCTCGGATGCGAATTTTCATCCCACCAGTCCCACATCTTCCTTGCAAGCTCCTTAAGTTCAGTGAATGGTGGCTCCATCTTCATGAATGGGATGATGACATGTGAAATAATAGTGCCTATAACAATCGGCGCCTTATTCCCGATGCAGATGGTTGCACCCCTCTCACCACTTGGTTTGAGTGCATGATGCATCTTTGTTATGCAATGCATACATCTGTTACATTCAGCATTATCAATCTTTAGTTCCTTTCCATCATAACTTATGCACTCTGTCGGGCACATCTTC
>JBFMAM010000170.1:0-4499 GCA_040755805.1 Nitrospirota bacterium | reverse complement strand
CCCGAAAGCTTTCGGGACGACGAAGCAATCTCTTATGTGGACACCACTGATTCAATTCAGGATTAGATTGAGCATCCCACCCACAAGCAGGGCAAATGGAATTATTATAGCCATCATTAATACCGCTGTCTTTAGCCCTCTTTCCTTTATGATCATGAAGAAACTCGCAAGACATGGCACAAATAGTGTCAATGTCACAAGGCTTATTATCACCTGATTTTCGTTCAGGAGCCCCTGTTTCTGTAGGTCAAACATTCCAGCAGCACCATAGTCCCTTCTTAGAAAGCCCATAAGAAATGCCTCTGTTGTCTTTGCAGGTAATCCGAGAAAATTCACGACGATCGGGAATGCTATAGCCTCCAGCCAGCCGAGTATCCTAATTCTGTCGAGCAAAAAAAGGACCATAGTACCGAGTATAAATAGGGGGACTGCCTCTTTTAGATACCATTCAATCCTGCTGAGTGTTTTCATTATAATATTTCCCATGGTCGGGAACCTCATCGGTGGCAGCTCCATAAAAAAGTCTGGTTTTTCTCCAGGGACTACCCTCGATGCAAGATAGCCTGAAAGGATAAGGACCAGGATTATGCAGCCTGCCCACCACAATGCTGCCCTTGGGGGAAGAGAGCCTAACATGCCGAATATAACGCCAAGCTGTGCTGAACAGGGGATTGTTAGGGCTATAAGAAATGTTGCAATGACCCTTTCCCTTTTTGTTTCGAGTATCCTCGTTGTTATCGTGGCCATTGTGCCACAGCCGAGACCGAGGACCATGGGTAAGACAGCTTTACCATTCAGGCCGAGTATCCTGAATGCCCTGTTTGAAAGCACAGCAATCCTCGGAAGATAGCCGCTGTCCTCGAGGAAGCCAAATGCTAAGAAAAATGTGGCTGTTATGGGTAGTATAATGCCTACAGCATAGGTTAATGCCATAGTGAATATCCCGTACTGGCCTACAAGCATATCCTGTATAAAGACAACAGGTATGATTGTCTTCACAGTCTTTTCTATTGCAGGATTAAGATATACCCCGAATATGATCTCCTTAAAAAAATCTACAAGAACGCCTGCACCAAGCTTGCCCACAAATTCATAAAAACCAAAAATCACAATAAGTAGTATGGGTATCCCCAGGACAGGATGTATCATCCATCTACTCAGGCTCCTGGCAAAAAGTCCTGCCTCGGTCGTAACATTCTTCTGGACTTCTTTAACTATCTCTTCTGCGAGTTTTATCCTGCTGTATCCTATTACATGAGAAATCGGCTCTTTTAACATCGACTGGGCCTCATCCCTTAGATCCTCTATGCTCTTAATATCTTCTCTCTTAATATCCCCTGTATTTAGATGTGCCATGAACCAGTCCTTGAGGCTCTCATCACCCGAAAGTATCATCAATGCTATTGACCGCTTTGAAATATTTGACCCAGGGAGGAGCTTTGATATCCTTTTCACATACTCCTCTATCACATTATTATAGTGTGTATTTATAGAGGGATGGCGTGGTTTTAAAATAGCCTCCTTTAATCTCTGGATGCCCTTCTTTTGAGAGGCAATCGTACCTATAACTTCAATATTCAGTAATGTACTAAGTTTTTGATAGTCTATCTCTATGCCTCGCGCCTTAGCCTCATCTTTCATATTAAGGTCGAGTATACATGGGAGTTCCATCTCTGAAAGCTGTATTAATAACATAAGAGCCCTCTTCAGATTTTTTGCATCTGCAACAAGGACAACAGCCTCTGGTTTTTCCTTCATCAGCATATCCCTCGTGACCTTCTCGTCCTCGCTCATGGGGGTCAGGCTGTTTACACCAGGAGAGTCAATAATATGAAATCTTTTATCCCCTATAGTGGTATTCCCATAAGACACCTCTACAGTTGTGCCGGGATAGTTTGAAACAGTCACATACTTCCCGGTAAGAAGTCCAAAGATAACACTCTTGCCAACATTCGGGTTACCAATGAGCACCACCCTTTTAGATCTATGGAGTCTCTTTTTGTCTTCGGTTATCTTCTTTTCTTTTGGCATCTCTTGCAGTATCCCCTTATCTCGAGAGTATGACTTACCCCCAGAAAGCCCTGCCTTTTGCATAGACCTTCCTGAAGCCTTTCGAGGTCTTCGGAATAAAACTCTATGATGTTTCCACACGCGATGCATAACATATGATCATGGTGCTCATGGCCGAAGGTGTGTTCATAAATTGTGCCATGCTCTGTCTTTGTGACCCTTTCAATCAGGCCGCATTCACATAGAAGGTTTAATGTCCTGTAAACAGATGCCCTCGAGGTCTTTAACCCTGTTTCCTTTATCTTTAAATAAAGAGATTCAGGATCAAAATGGCCGCGGTAAGATAATGTCTTCTGAAGGATAGCTGCCCGCTCTTTGGTAAACCGCTGCCCTCTATCCTTAAGGAATTTGCTGAAGATTTTCTTTTCCCTCACCCTTTCTACCATATGTGTACAATCTCTCAAATCCAGATTTTAGGTTTTAATAAGCTTTGCTTAAAAAATTGAGACTGATTCTCAATTGCAATTATAATAGATATTTATTCATATGTCAAGGGAACGATTGTTTTCCCAAAAATGTTATCATGAAAAAGTTGTTACCTCTGCAATTTTACATTTTTTTAGATTTATGCTATGGTTTATAACCTAATTTAAACTTCTGTTACTAATACAAACGCATTAAGTGAATTGACATAAACATATAGTGTTGTCATTCCCGCGCAAGGCAGGAATCCAGGGTTTCCTGTGTAAACAGGAATCCAGTTCCTTTTTATAGTTCCCTGCTGGAGTTTATCCCGTACTTGATACGGGGCAGGGACGGCGTCTGTCCCGAAAGCTTTCGGGACTGCTTTCGCAGGAATGACGGGAAAATGTAACATTATTGATTTCGTTTGTATTATTAACTCGTTAATATTGGCACTTGACAAAATATTGTAATATGTAAATTAAGCTAAAATACCTAATAACCAGATAAGAATCAAAAACAAGAAACAGGAAAGACTGTCTCAGAACAGCCTTTCCTGTCTAAAACTATTGGTTTATTGGTGATTCGAGGCTTAAGAGCACTTGACAAAAATTCGTCTGAGTCAAAAGATAGTTTACCCCGTTAGAAAGAAAGCCTCGCTTAAAAGGCGCGGTAGAAAAATATATAGCGATGGTGGGGTTTAAAGCCCCATCCGAGCTTTCTAATGGGGTTTATTGGAGGCTTATTTATGGTAAAAAAGATTGTCCTTGCTTACTCTGGAGGTCTTGATACCTCTGTGGCAATAAAATGGTTGAAGGAAAAATATAATGCAGAGATAATCGCCTTCTGTGCAGACATCGGCCAAGGGGAGGACCTTGAAGCAATAGAAGAAAAGGCATTAAAGACCGGTGCATCAAAGGTTTATATAGAAGACCTGAAAGAAGAGTTTGTAAAAGACTATATATTTCCGATGCTCAGGGCAAACGCAGCTTATGAGGGCTCATATCTGCTCGGCACATCAATAGCGAGACCTCTTATTGCAAAGAGACAGATAGAGATTGCAGAAAAGGAAGGTGCTGAAGCTGTTGCCCATGGTGCTACAGGTAAGGGTAATGACCAGGTCAGATTTGAACTCACATATTATGCACTCAAGCCTGATGTAAAGGTTATAGCACCATGGCGGGAATGGCCATTTAATTCAAGACAGTCCCTGATTGAATATTCAGTTAGTCACGGTATCCCTATTACCGCAACAAAGGAAAGACCTTACAGCATTGACAGAAACATATTTCACATCAGCTATGAAGGGGGGATTCTCGAAGATCCCTGGCAAGAACCACCATCTGACATGTACACAATGATTGTCCCACCTGAGAAGGCCCCTGATATGCCTGTATATATCGAGATCTCTTATGAGAAGGGTAATCCTGTTGCAATCAATAATGACTATATGTCTCCAGCAACCCTGCTCGAGAGATTGAATTCCTTTGCAGGTAAAAATGGTATTGGAAGGATTGATATGGTTGAGAACAGGTATGTCGGAATTAAGTCGAGGGGTGTTTATGAAACTCCAGGGGGCACAGTGCTCCACTTAGCCCACAGGACATTAGAATCGATAACCCTCGACAGGGAGATAATGCATCTCAGGGACTCTCTTATAGCACGCTATTCTGAGCTTATATATTATGGATACTGGTTTTCTCCAGAGAGGTTTGCTATCCAGAATTTTATGGATGATATACAGAAAGATGTCACTGGCACCGTCAGGGTTAAGCTATATAGGGGGAACTGCTATATCGCCGGTAGAAAATCTCCGAACTCACTTTACCACCCTGGGCTTGCAACATTTGAGGCAGAAGATGTATATAATCAGAAGGATGCAGAAGGCTTTATCAAACTCAACGCCCTTAGGTTGAAGTTAAGAAGATTAAAAAGATGGAGAAATAACCAATGACCAAATCTCAATAACCAAATAATAATCAATAATCAAATTTAAAATAACCAAACAAAACAGCAATAAGTACCTG
>JBFMAM010000169.1:0-4512 GCA_040755805.1 Nitrospirota bacterium | reverse complement strand
AACCTGACTATATCCTTTATCATCTCTGCAAGCTCTTTTATCGAAATATCTTTTCCTACACCGATATTAATAATCTCACTGCTATTATAATTCTCCATTAAAAAGACACAGGCATCAGCTAAATCATCCACATAAAGAAATTCCCTGCGAGGTGTTCCGGTTCCCCACACCTCAACAAACTCTTTTTTATTCAACTTTGCTTCATGAAACTTTCTTATAAGTGCTGGTAGGACGTGAGAATTTTTCAAATCAAAGTTGTCTCCGGGACCGTATAGGTTGGTTGGCATTACTGACATGAAATTGGTTCCATACTGGCGGTTATAGGCCTGGCACATCTTTATTCCAGCAATCTTGGCAATAGCATAAGGTTCATTGGTCGGCTCTAAGTATCCTGAAAGCAGATACTCCTCCTTCATTGGCTGTGGACAATTCCGTGGATAGATACAAGAACTTCCAAGGAATAAAAGTTTTTTCACTCCAAAAAGATAAGAGCTATGAATGACATTTGATTGAACCACGATATTGCTATAAATGAATTCAGCCGGATAGGTGTTGTTAGCGAAAATCCCTCCTACTTTGGCTGCCGCTAAAAAGACATATTCCGGACGCTCCTTCTCAAAAAAGTCTTCAACATCCCTCTGCCGGGTGAGGTCAAGTTCAGCATGGGTACGGACAATCAGATTCGTATAACCCAGTCCTGTAAGCTCACGGACCAAGGCAGAGCCTACCAACCCCCTATGACCCGCAATGTAAATTTTGGAAGTTTTTTCCATAAGTGCCCGTTTTGGAGCCTATCTCACCGTCAATTTATTTTCAGTCCAGTAGATACCATTTTCATTAAGGATCTTGATCCCTTCTCCTAAGGGACTTAGTCCTGCGAACACCATATCATAATCAACCATTATTTTAACAAGGTCTTTAAAGTTTACTCTGGGGTTCCATCCAAGCATCTTCCTCGCTTTTGAAGGATCTGATAGCAGAAATTCTACTTCAGTAGGCCTGAAATATCTTGGATCAATTTCCACATAATCCTTCCAATCAAGCCCAGCGTATGAGAAGGCCTCCTCGATAAATTCCTTAACAGAATGGCTTTCTCCAGTTCCGATTACATAATCGTCAGGTTTATCCTGCTGGAGCATGAGCCACATTGTTTCTACATACTCAGGTGCAAACCCCCAGTCTCTCCTTGCGTTCATATTCCCGATATATAGCTTATCTTGTTTTCCCGCGATTATATTTGCTATAGCCCTTGTTATCTTTCTTGTAACAAAGGTTTCTCCCCTACGAGGAGACTCATGGTTGAATAGGATTCCATTGCAGGCAAACATGTTATATCCTTTCCTATAATTAACAACCATCCAGTAGGCATAGACCTTTGCTGCGGCATATGGGCTCCTTGGTCTAAAAGGTGTTTCCTCGCTTTGAGGAGCAGGTGCATTCCCAAACATCTCGGATGAAGAAGCCTGATAAAACTTTGTCTTTATACCGCTTCTTCTTATAGCTTCAAGAAGCCTTGTTGTCCCCAGACCTGTAATATCCCCGGTATATTCAGGCATGTCAAAACTTACCCTCACATGGCTTTGTGCACCTAAGTGATAAACTTCATCCGGCTGGATGTTGTAAATAAGATTGCTCAATTGCCCTCCATCGTTTAAATCTCCATAATGTAGAAAAAGCCTGGCCTTTGGGTCATGAGGATCAACGTATATATGCTCTATCCTATCCGTATTGAAGGTACTTGATCTTCGAATGAGTCCATGAACCTCATAGCCTTTTGATAATAGCAATTCAGCTAAATACGAACCATCTTGACCTGTGATTCCTGTTATTAATGCTTTATTAGGCATCTGTTTCTCCTATGCTATTTTTTAAAAAATTGAGGTATTTTAGATAGGTTTTTTAGCAAGATAGTATAAAGGCCTCTGTTAAGATTATTTACTTTCCATGCCCTGTAATCCTCAGTGCTTTTGATTATAAGGTTTTTAATGTTTCGGTTACTCGTTCCCCCTATCCTCATCTTTATGAGGACTTCGGGAATGTAATAGGTAGATATTCCGTGTCTCTCTAAAAATCTTAGCATTAATTCGTAATCCGCAGCGATTCGAAAATCTGTATTAAAGTAACCATATTTTTCGTAAATTTCTCTCTTCACAAAAAATGTAGGGTGAGGTGGCATCCAGCCGTGTTTAAACTTTCCTTGCTCATATTTAGAGGACTTCCAGTATCTAATTATCCTATTTGTACTACTCTTGTCTACATACTGTAAATCTCCGTAACAGCTATCAACATTATATTTCATGAATACATTAGCTACTTTTTCTATAATTCTATCATTCGCGTAGAAATCATCCGAGTGAAGAAATCCGATTATATCTCCAGTAGCTATCTTGATACCTTTATTTAAAGCATCATATATACCCTTATCTGGCTCACCAACTACCTTCGCTATCTTGTCTTTGTATCTATTTATAACATCCAGTGTTCCATCCGTAGAGTTACCATCGATGATTACGTACTCGACATTTTTATACGACTGATCAAGGGCACTTTTTATGCAGTCCTCAATAGTCTCGACTCCATTAATTACGGCTGTAATTATAGAAACCTTCATATTCTATTAATTCTGTCTTGTTATGAAGTGGTTTCCGAGAACTAAAACATTCATCTTTGTTCGAAGAAAACAATCTAAAGCTTCGTGAGGAGCACAAACAATTGGTTCGTTTTCATTGAATGATGTATTTAAAACAACTGGCACACCAGTAAGATTCTCAAATTCATTTATGAGTTTCCAATAGAGAGGGTTGTCTTCTTTTCTTACAGTTTGAAGCCTTCCCGACCCATCTACATGAGTTACAGCAGGTATCGTTGATCGCTTTTCAGGACGTACAGGATAGACTTTGATCATAAAAGGATCGGGATAATCCTTTTCGAAATATTCACCCGTCTTTTCCAGTAAGATTGATGGAGCGAATGGTCTAAAGGGCTCTCTCCTTTTAATTCGAGCATTAAGTACATCTTTCATTTCAGCCCGTCTTGGATCAACAACTATACTCCTATTCCCAAGCGCTCTCGGCCCCCATTCCATTCTTCCCTGAAACCAGCCTACCACCTTACCTTCAGCAATATGTCTTGCTGTCTTTCCACACAATTCATCCTCGTTTTCAATCTTTTCAATAATGCATCCCTTTTCTTCTAACTCTTTGCTCTTTGCGATTATCTCTCTGCTTATTTCGGCTTCGCCGAATTGTGGCCCCCAGTAGGCATGCTCCATCACAAAGTTTCGTTCACGGCCTAAAATTTGATGCCAGACATAGTAGGCTGCACCGAGAGCCCCACCAGCATCTCCTGCCGCTGCCTGGATGTAAACTTCCTGAAATGGAGTCCTATCAAAAATCTTCCCATTTGCAACGCTGTTCATTGCACAGCCACCTGCCAGACAGAGTATTGGTATCTTCGCCTGGTCGTAGACATAATTTAGTAAATTAAAGAATGCCTCTTCATACATAGCCTGCATGGAGGCAGCAATATTCTCATACTCTCTCGTTATAGGTTCGTCTCTTTTACGGGCAGGTCCTAACAAATTCTCCATCTCTCGGGAATAGACAGACCCCATCTTTGGCTCACCACCATCCCATGTCATTGTTGCACCTTCAGTATGGTGCACAAAATAATTGAGGTTCAACTCAAATTTACCATTAGAATTCAGCTTAACAATCTTCTTCATCTTATTCAACTCTGTTGGCTTACCATAAGCAGCTAAACCCATCACCTTATATTCATCACCATATTTAGAAAAACCAAGATACTGCGTAAAAGCAAGATAATAAAGCCCGAGGGAATGAGGAAAGAAGACCCTATCCATTAACTGAATTTTGTTATCTTCACCGACCCCCCACATTGCACCCACAAAATCCCCAAAACCGTCCACTGAAACCAAAGCAGAATTTTTAAAAGGTGAAACTAAAAAGGCACTTGCCAAATGTGCGATATGGTGCTCAACATTAAAAAATTGAGCCCGGATACTCTCTTCAGGTATTCTGAATTCATCAGCCATTACCTTTTTAATACGTTGAACCTTACCAGCATTTTTAAGCCGGTCAAGAATCAATTTTGATGATAACCCACGAACCGCAAACAGCGCCTTTTTGATAAGATGGGCTCTTGGATTGCGATTGATAGCAATATAATCAATATCACTTATCTCAGCTCTGGCTTCTTCAAGGCAATATTTAATCGCCAGAGTCGGAAAACCTGCCCAGTGTTTAACCCTTCTAAATCGTTCTTCCTCAACCGCAGCTATTAATTTGCCATCCTTAAGAATGCAGACGGAAGAATCACCATGATAAGCATTAAGACCTAGAATAATCATTCTGTTTTAGTTTGCTTTCTTAATAGTTCCTCTAATCTAATATCCACAATCAATCGAAACCAAAAAGCCTGTAAGAAATGGAAGATAAACCCTTCCTTCCCATCCAAAAATCCTAACCGTAAGAAATAACGGTAAAAAAAATA